>JAGLHR010000366.1 GCA_023143415.1 Thiomargarita sp.
TGGAAACATAGTGCGTAACATCAGAACCTTATGAAAACTGACGAAAGTATTCTTATGTAGGGGCAATCCCTTGTGGTTGCCCTGAGTCGTTACGAAAATTCTGAAAATTCTCAAATTCTCAAATTCTGATTCAAACAATATTCTAGGTTCAAGTTTTTTCGGTAAAAAAACTTGAACCTAGAATCGAGGCTAAAGTTTTTTTAAAGAAAAAACGTTAGTCTCGAATTGAGTTAATAATAACATTTAAGGGTTTTTTCGCGCCCTTAAAGTCAAATTTATCCAAACACGCTTCTAGTTGTTTCAATTCAGATGCAAACTCTGTTCCCTTGATATGTTGCTTGATCTTTTCTAAGAGTTCCTCAAAATCCGCGCAACCTTCTTCAATCAATTCTGCTAATTCAGTTAATAATGGGGAAAGGCTTTCCAAAGAGATTTCCGTTTTATCATCAATAACTTCCGTTTCAGCCTCTTTGTCTTTTAAAATCTGAATAGATACTAATAATTGTGCAGACGCATTTTCCACTTGATCTATAAAAGTATTAATCTCATCCTCTAAACGCGCTTCTTTGAGAGCAATTTCTAAATCACGCGCCGCGCCTTGCAACTGATAGGCTGAAATATTGCCAGCCACTCCTTTGAGCGTGTGGATCAAGTTTTGGGCTGTTTTAAAATCTGGCTTGTTAAGGGCTGCGCGGATGTCATTAACGACATTTTGATAATCTCTATCAAAATCTTTTAGCAGCGTTTTGAATAATTTTTTGTTGCCGCTAAGCCGCTTGATGGCAGATTTAATGTCAATGCCTGGAAGTTTGTCGGGTAATCGTTCTTCTGAAGCATTTTTCCCTTCAAAGTTTCTGGTAGAAATGGGTTTTTTTACGATTTCCTGAAAGCCGATATTTTTAGGTTTTATCCATTTTGTTAATACGATAAATAATTGATCGACATCAATTGGTTTGCTGACATAATCATCCATACCCGCTTCTAGGCATTTATTTTTGTCGCTGCTCATGGCATGAGCAGTCATGGCAATAATAGGACATTCACGATGTTGGCGTTTAATGAACTGGGTTGCCTCATAGCCATCCATCTCTGGCATTTGTACATCCATAAGTATAGCGTCAAATCCACTTTTATGAGCTATTGCTGCCAACGCTTCTTTGCCGTTATTCACTATTTCCACGATAAGCCCTATGCTTTCCAGTATCTCACGAGCCACTTTTTGATTAATGACGTTGTCTTCAGCTAATAAAATTCGTGCGCCCCGAAGATTTTGCAGGAGTTTATCAACCTCTTGTGTTTTATCAACCTCTTGAGAAATATTTTCATCCCCCAAGTTTTTGCCAGAAACTTGATTTTCTCTCATTCCAAAAAAAGTAGTAAAGTTAAAAATACTTCCTTTGCCCAGTTTGGATTCTATCCAAATTTCCCCGCCCATCATTTCAACTAAACGTTTACAAATAGCGAGCCCTAATCCCGTGCCACCAAATTCTCTGGTAGTCGAGCCATCCGCTTGAGTAAAAGCGTCGAATAAATGAGCTATGATTTCTTGTGAAATACCAATACCCGTATCTTGAACAGAAAAATGGAGTTTGACTTTCTCAGTTTCAAGTGCTAAAATTCTTATTTTAATAAGAATTTTGCCATTTTCCGTGAATTTGATTGCATTGTTCGTCAAATTAACAAGAATCTGCCCTAAGCGCAAAGGATCGCCGACTAAATGATGGGGAATATCCGTATCAATAGTTATAAATAGCTCAAGCCCTTTTTCCTCAATTTTCATCCCCAGCATATTAGAAATCCGATTCAACACATTATCCAAATTAAAGTTGACCGATTCCATGCTCAACTTACCCGCTTCAATCTTGGAAAAATCAAGGATGTCATTGATAATGCTCAGTAATGCTTGAGAAGACGATTTTATATCCGTGAGAAAATCTCGTTGTTTAGCAGTCAACTCTGTTTTTAGCATAAGCTGTGTTAAGACAATGATGGCGTTCATGGGAGTGCGTATTTCATGGCTCATGTTAGCCAGAAATTCGCTTTTCGCCTGACTCGCAGATTCAGCGGTTTCTTTGGCTTGTATTAATTCTTCTTCTATTTTTTTACGTTCAGTAATATCAGTCGCCATTCCACAAACAGCATAAATATCACCTTTCGTATCGTATAAGGGAAATTTAACCGAGAGGTAAGTGTGTAATCCGTCACTTTGAGGGAATACTTCTTCAAGTTTCAATAAAGATTGACTTTTAATGACTTCTTGATCGTGAGAAACAAATAGTTCCGCATTTTCTTTTGGAAAAAAATCATAATCAGTCTTATTAGAGATTTCTTCATTTGAAATCAGAAACAATTCTTCAAAACGCTTATTGATAAAAAGATAATGCCCTGTTATATCTTTCAGAAAAATAACGGTTGCACTATTATTTAAGATGGCATGAAGTTGTTCTCTACTTTCTCGTAAAGCGGCTTCATTACGTTTACGCTCAGTCACATCACTTGATAACAATAAAAAACCAATAATTTCGCCATTTTTATCCAAAATGCCAGACACTCTGGAATCAACATAATGGGTACCATCTTCTTTTTCATTTATAACGGTGTAGTGATATTCCCCTTCTTCTTGTACAATTTTTATCGCTCTTTGAAATCTCGCATGTTTTACTTTTTCTTTAGTGTGTATCTCCATCACCGTTTTGCCAATTGCTTCCTTAGCTGTGTATCCAAATATTTTTTCAGCAATCGGATTATAATAAGTGATGCGAAAATTAATATCAGTTGCGGCGATAGCCTGATTAATAGAATAGCGAAGTATGCCATCTATGAAAGCCGTTTTTTCTAAAAGAGCGGTATCAGCCTGCTTGCGATCAGTAATATCATAGTATTGTTCAATGCGCCCACCAGTATAAATTCCGGAGTAAATGGGCATACTCAGGTGTTCAAGCCAGCGTTCATCTCGCTCGCCGCTGGAAAGCACATGACATTCAAAATTTTCAACATAAGTATTATTATCGTAGGTTGCGAACACTTTTTTCACAAATTTTTTTGGATCGACAAAGATCGTTTGGATTCGTTCTTGAATAAGCTGTCGCTTATCCTTACCAATAATCGCCTCTCTTTGAAGACCAAAATAGCGTTCAATTGCCCTATTGATCCAAACCACTTTAAAATCAGCATCAAGAATGAAGATACCCACTATTAAATTCTCCAACACATCATCTGTAAAGGAACGGTAAAGGATTTCGCTTTTCTGTAAGGCTTTTTTTGCCTGTTTGCGTTCATCAATTTCGTGCTGTAATGCTTTATTCGCTCTTGCAAGTGCCCTTATCCGTTCATCAACTCGCACTTCTAACTTATCTGATAGTAAATGATAATGTTCCTCGCTCTTTTGAAGTTTATTTTCAAATCGTTGACGCGCAAAAATTTCCTGTTGTAATTGCCGATTTTGAATTTCAAGCTGTTTTTGCATGGCACTTATGGTTAAATGCGTTTTAACTCGTGCCAACACTTCTTCGGGGGAAAATGGCTTAGTGATGTAATCAACGCCCCCGACTTGAAAGCCCTTAATCTTATCAGCCGTTTCCTCTAAACCACTGATAAAAATCACAGGAATTGGTTGATATTGCTCCGACGCTTTCAATTGTTGACAAAGTTCAAAGCCACTCATCTCTGGCATTTTAATATCCAACAAAATCAAATCAGGCAAGTTTGTATTAAACACAGCCCCTGCATGATGCACGACTCGTATTTTGTATCCCTTTTTTTCAAGTATGATAGAAAGAAGATATGCGCTGGTTGGATCATCATCGACAATTAGGATGTTTTTTAGTTCTAAAATATTGTTCATTTCAAATTAATGGTGAATGTTTAATGGTGAATGGTGAATGGTTTCGAGGTTTGAGTTTTTATTTAAAAAACTCAAACCTCGAATGGTGAATTCTTTGTACAGGATTTTTGTTTATAACTTATTGATTTAAATCATTTTCCATAGTTAGAATCAGAATTTTCAGAATGTTCGAGGCTAAAGTTTTTCTTCAAAAAACTTTAGCCTCGAACAGAATTTTCAGAATTAAAAATCATCTGATTTTTTATTAACTTAGGAACGTTTCGAGGTTTTAGTTTTTTTGAAAAAAAAACTAAAACCTCGAAAATGAAATCACTTCGATAATGTTGCACTTGATCATCAAGTTTTTTCGTTACCCAACAGACAGAATAGGCGAAATAAATTTAAAAACTTTTTTTAAAATTAAAGCGTTAAAAATTCTCTCTGGAGTTCAACGCTTCCGCTTTGGCTGCCACCAAATTAATAGCGATCAAAGTTAATGTTGGATACCAAAAAGTATTAAAACTCGACTATCAAGCGCTGCGAGCCAGGGAAAGCCGA
>JAGLHR010000367.1 GCA_023143415.1 Thiomargarita sp.
GTTTAAGAAATCCGATTTTTGAAAGAAATCGGATTTCTAAGCAAGCGACGAAACGAGGTTTAAGAAATCCGATTTTTGAAAGAAATCGGATTTCTAAGCTCGAATAGAAGCACCCTGCGTAACATCAGTTCTTTATAGAAAATTAATGAGGGCGACTGAAAAATTAAATAACTTATAAATCAGTCATTTATAAATTTATGCGTTGAAAAAATTAAAAATTAAAACGAATAAAATCAAACAGTTATGCTTTTAATGCGTCAATCCTATTAATATTAAATTTTGATAATGACAAATTTTAGATTATACTTATAAGGTGATCCATATAAATTTTGATCAAAATCTTTTTTGAAAACTTCAGAAGTTTAGAAGTTTAAAGGTGGAAATTTTCTGGATCAATCTCTGGATCGGTTCAATCTCTGTGATCCTATTTTTAATTTAAGCGATTAAGATATCCAAAGTTTTGGTGAGTTTCCAAAGGAACAACGTCAAAACGCTGGATAATCAACAAAGGAGTTCTATAATGACTCACAATAAGATACTCATGGCTGCCACTGTTGCAGCGCTGTCAGTAGGCGGCACGGTGCTGCCAGCAGCAGCATCGGGAACGTTTAGTCTTAACGGAACGAATATTTCGCCTAATAGTCCGAAAATCGCGTATGAGCTTTTTGAGGCTGGTGGTGATTATACTCTGCCAAACGGTGGAAACACGTTCAATGTCATGTACACGTTCAATGAATCAGAAGATATATTTGAAGACTTTACGGTTAAGCTCACACTGATAGGTGCTGTGTGGGAAAATGATCCGACATCAGTAGAAATATCAAATACTCCTGGGCTGGAAATTAGCACAGATTCAGTCACCATGAACAGTATTACATATCAGGTTCGCGCGTCAGAGTTCACAGTCGGTAAAAATGAGCAGTTGACAGTGGCAGGTTTCACTATTCGTGTTCAGGATTTAGACAGTCTGGGTAATCAAGCTCAGATGAACATTTCGTTATCTGGGAGAGTCAACGACTATCAGACTATCACGCTGGCGAAACTTGTAGAAGGAACTAAGGTTAATATTCTACCTGCTGGCAATTCGGGTATTAGTAGTGGTGGTTTTGATCCTGGTGTGAATGGTGATCCAAGACGTGCGCTCATAGGAACACTGGAGATGGAGAACAATGCTGGTGTATATACACAGGAAATGAACACTTTCACCCCTGTCTATTGGGACTTTACGGCTAACACGCCAAAAAGTGGATCGTTAACCATCTCCCCTCTGCCAGTCTTACCTGCTGGAACGAAACTGTTTCTTGATTCCAATAATGACTGTAATAGTGGAACAGGAGCAGTTAAGTATGAAAGCTCATGGAGCAGCTTCGATGATGACGATATAAATGACTTGGATAACACACATTATGTGTGTATTGAACTGCCTGATGGCAACACGAATGCTATCGGCACAATGAGTATGCCACCATTGGCACAGTTGACTGTTGACTACAACCCTCGTTCAGTGACGTATCAGGGTGATTTAAGGCATCTTGAGAGTAGTAGTAGTGCGCTTTGCAAAGTGTATAACGTCACTGATGATCACTCAGATTATAAGAGTAATGTCCGTATTACTAACAAGTCCTTTAAGCCGGCTACAATAAAGGGTACCCTGCGTGATATGAGCAATAACATCATTTTTCAGGACAAGGTGTTGGGTACTGTTAATGCAAAAGGAACCTTGAGGCTTGGTTCCGAGAAACTTGAGGAATACGCAGGTGGTCAAACATGGGGATATGGTATTTTAACACTGAATGCGACTGATATTCCCGCTGGTAAGATGGATGTTTTACTCTTATTCCGTAACTGGGACACTTGTTGCTCTTTGGTCAACATGACTGCCCCAAGTACTTGCAATTGATTGATAACATGAGAAGGAGTACAAATTATGATGTGTTATAAAAGAATTTTGTTTGGTATGGTCGCCGCACTTTTTTTACAAGTCGGTTCTGCAACTGAGATATCAGTATGTTATGTTCTTAACGTGCCTTCTATCGCTGCTGCTGATGATATCAGCATCGGTGTTATCAATGAATCCGATCAAGCTGCTAAATTGACAATGACGTTGTATGATATGGACGGCAGTCAATTAGGTACAGGCGTTTTAGATGAGTCGTTGGGTGCCGGCAACTCAATGTCCTTTTTCGATACTGCGTACATAAATACTATGCTTGGTATTTCGCCGATATGGACTACAGGACGGGCTATGTTGGAAATTTACTCTACACAGCCTAATTTAAAAACAGTGGCATTTCTAAAGGCTAAGTGTCCAAATGGAGATGAATACTTGGTTGACATCAGTGAGGGGGCAAGTGGCTCATCTTGTGAATGAGCGACTGACGCATTCAAAATATAAGTATAGTTCGGGTATTTAAAAACCCCGTTTTTTGAACTGATTTCTCGTTCCAAAATAGAATTTTGGAACGAGAAAGAAATTTGTTGATTTCGCCAATTCGCTGTACTCGTCTTCTATTTTACTAAAGCCCGGTAGGGGGGGGGGAGCGCCAAGCAAAGCCCGGTACTTCCTCATTAAAAGAACGAGGGTAGGGTGGGTAGGAGCGAAGCGGAAACCCACCATTTTTCAATGTAACGGTGGGTTTTTCATTATTTATGATGAAGAAAAATGGTGGGT
>JAGLHR010000368.1 GCA_023143415.1 Thiomargarita sp.
TTCACCATTCGAGGTTTGAGTTTTTCTTCAAAAAACTCAAACCTCGAACTCCAAAATAACTTTATAGAATAAACTCAATCATCCTAAGTTTAAAGGAACAATAAATGACAGTTAGATCAGTTATCGCTGATGTTTTAACCACGCGGCACAAAAAAGTGCTTATGCTTGAAAAAGTTCATCATGGATTGGCTGAACTTGGAATGCAAATAGATAGCTTACAAGAAATGGCTATTGACGCTCAAGAGATCGCTGATGAGATTCCACAAGATATTGTGCGTCTCACTGCTAAGATTGCCAAGCAGATTGGTGGGCTTCAAGAAGAAGTCACTGATTTAAATACGTCCATTGCGAGCCTGACTCAACGCTTTAACAAAGAAACCATTAATATTGGTGTGGCGGGTAAAGCACGTCAAGGCAAAAGTACGTTGCTTCAGAAAATATCAGGGCTTTCCAATAAGGAAATCCCCACTTCTGATGAATTGCCCTGCACAGGAACAAAAAGTCAGATTTATCATTCAGAAGATCAGACGCAGGCGAAGATAGAATTTTACTCTAAAGAGGAATTTCTCAAAGAAATTCTTTATCCTTATTTTGATAAGTTGAAAATCTCTAAACCGTTTTCATTGAAACGCTTTGGCGAACAACCCTTATCTGAAATGGATAATCAATTCAGTGATGATCGTAATTTAGATAAGGCGATTTATGAAAGACTGGCGTTTGTTCATAAAACCTATTCCTCCTTTTCTGAATTATTATCTAAATCCCCAAAGACGTTGGAATTGGAGGAGATTCTCAACTATGTGACTCAAGGTGAAGGGCGCACCCGTTATCTTGCAGTTAAAACGGCTAATATTTATACCAAGTTTCCTAACCATGATGTGACGGGCTTATGTTTGGTTGATTTGCCAGGGCTTGAAGCGGCGCAAGGGCATGAAAAGAAGTTGGTTTCTTCGCTTAAACATGAAGTTGATGCGGTGATTTTTGTTAAGTCGCCCGATGTGCTAGGAACCGATTGGGAACAAACGGATTATAATGTCTTTGATTTAGTGGATAATGCCGTCAGAGAAGTGGAACTTGCTAACCGGTTATTTATCGTTTTAAATGAAAAAAACGATGGTTCCAATAAAAAACAGGTGCAATTGTTAAAACAACAACCGCCTGAAACGTATAGTAAACCCCGTATTTTGATCGCCGATTGTAGTCGTGCTGATGATGTGGAACAGAAAGTATTTTCTGTGGTGTTGAGACATATTGAAAATAACTTGGAAAGCACAGATAAACAATATGTCAAGGCATTATCGGATAAGATGGATAATATCTTAAACGTGCTAACACAAGCCTTTACGCCTGCCATTGGTGCTTTTAATACCAACAACGCGGATTTAACCCGTGAAAGAAAATATCGGACTTTGTCCGACAAATTTATCAAGGATTTGACCAGAGGGCTTGAAAAACTGGCTTTAGATGTTCAGCAGGAGTTGAATATCAGCGAGGAGTTTAAAGTCAAAGTGGAAGAAATTTGCGAATCTGCGAGAAAATCTGCGCCGATTCCGAGCAAGGAAGAACTCGCGGAACAATACTTAGAATATAGTGGTTGGAAAGGCGTAGTTGGTGAAGAATTAAACTATTTACGCGCCTATCTGACGGAATTTCTCGCCACTCAATTGGATGAGTATTTGCAAACCAAGGTGAATGAAACACTCCGACAAGTCTTAGAACGTATCTTTCCCAAAGCGTTGCAAAAAATGCTGCCTCAAGAGATGGAAGCAAGTGAGGATCCGAGAAGGCTCATCGTTGAATTTCAAGCCTTGCTGAATAAGGGTGAACATCAGAATATATTCAATACTTTCAATTACATACGAAAATTTAACTTTTCTTATCATAGCCATTTTCATTATCGCGTTCGCGAAGAAATGGGCTTGTTAAGCACATATAGTAGCAATTCGATTGACGATATCGTACCTAACGACGCGATGCGAGAGAATTTCATGGAAAAGGCGGATGAAATCGCCAGAGGGTTAGATAGCCACTATCAGCAAACGATTTATCAACTGAGAAAGAAATTCAGTGAAAAAATGCAAACTGATCCAGCGAATGCGATTCTCGCCCTGGTTGAAGAAATCAAGGATCGTCTTGTGAGAGCAAGGGGAATTAAGGAAGAATGGAAAAATTTCCTTGATCCGATTCGCGAACAACTTTGGGCAGATGAATTAAGCCGCTTTAACAAAGAAATTGCGTTACGCAAACAGTGGCAAAACGCGCTTGATGACGCGCTCAAAGTTGCTCAACAAATACAGGCGGAGTTTCCTAATTGAATGGTTAATGGTGAATGGTGAATGGTTAATGGTGAATTGTTAATGGTGAATGGTTAATGGTTAATGGTTAATGGTGAATGGTTAATGGTGAATAATTCATTATTAACTGATGTTACGCACTCTATACTCAGAATTTTTTGTAGGGTGGGCAAAGTCCTTTTCTTGCCCACCATTTTGCTTAGGAATGAAACTTTAATAACTGATGTTACGCACTATG
>JAGLHR010000369.1 GCA_023143415.1 Thiomargarita sp.
TATCGCTCTACCCACCCTACAAAATCTTCATTTATTTCAATTACTTAGATACTTATGACTAACAATGAGAGCTGGAGCTTGGGAACGAGGGTGGGGTGAAATTGATTTCAAGGCTGAGTAGTTACCATTTATTTTGAATCTAACATCTGAAAATTCTCAAATTCTGATTCAAACAATATTCGATGCTAAATTCTTCAAAAAACTTTAACCTCGAATGGATTCCAGAAAAACAGTATTGTAGTTATCCTGTTCAAAACGCTACTCTGTTAAAAAATGGCACAACTTTTCCGTAATTTTTGCCTGTATATCTGATGGTAATTCACCTAATTCACGTTGGATAATTAGGGTTGAAACGGTAACAAGATGATGTAATCTAATAATAGATGATTGATGCAAACCCGTTGCAACAAAGTCTGGATGGTTAGCATCTAACTTTATATCTGTTTCCTGTAAATGAGTTGGGATATGACTCGTAATATAAGCTAACAGAACATGACGACGCGCTCCTATCGGGTTCGTTAAACAAGCGGCTGGACGTAATTTGTTAGTCGATAAATCATCATAAGGAAAAGGCACTAAAACAATTTTACCCTTTGTCATGGTATGGTTTCCCCTCATTAATATCTGTCTTTTTCTGGCTCTGTGGAACAACTAAAAGAGGGGTTGCTAACAACGGTTTTTGTCCATTTAAGATCGTAAAACGGCTTACCGTCCTTCAATGTATAAATCTCTTCCTCTGATTTGTTTAAGGAATCAAAGGCAGGATTCCGAATCGCTGCTTTCAGCCATTCATATTCTTCCTGTTCTGCTTTTTTTAATAGGGCTTCTACCGCTTCAAATCGTTGTAAATCAACATAAGTGATGATAGCTGCTGCGGCTTTTCCTTCTTGCTCAATAATGATTCGTTCTCCCATCAAGGTTCGATTAATGAGTTCTGGAAAACGGTCATTTGATAGAGGCATGTTTACTCTCATCATGATTAATAATACTCCTTTGTCAATTCTGAATCAAACGGGACAGGTTGAGTTATTTTCTGGTTTTTTTAACCTCGCTCCAATCCGTCTTGATGATATAATCCTTGTCGTTGCAGAGCGTCGATGAAGGCATTCCCAAATTCTGTTTGGGAACGAGAGACGTTGTTGAAAAATAGTGGGTTTGCCGTTGCAATCACGGTGCAACGCCCTACGCAACGACTCAGCTTTTTTAAGATCACACGCTTTGTAATGCCCGTAAAGCAACTTCAGGTTCGCGTGCGACAATGGTAAGAAGGGTAGCGGCTGTACCTGTCGGTTGGCGACTGTTCCCAATTTTGTCAGGTTTTTACTTTGACTTCAATTAAGTATGCAAATTGCATTTGTGAGAGTCCTGTTTTTTCTCTTATCGTTTTCACGTCTGGTTTGTCAAAAGAAAATGTCCGCGATGGTTTATTTTTACCACGCAAAAATTGTCCCGCTTGTTTAATGCTTGTCACGAGTTCATTAAAGTGTTGTTCATCCATTTTCTAATTCCTCTTCTACTCACTTCACTAAAATTTGCTTTTGGGCTTCGGTTAAGTCATCTTTTTCTGGTTGGGAACCGATTTTCGACGCGCCAGCGTCGAGCAGAAAGGGGAACGTTGGCGCGTCCATAATGGGTTCCCACTCCAACGAGTACCCAAAAATAAACAACTATTTGATTTTAAAGCAGTTTTTGAATTTTTAAATTCGCTTTCATTTCGACTTTATCATAAACATCAGACAATGCTAAATGACAATGAATAGAAGTCAATTCAATTGTCTCCTGCAAATCACTGGTTTCTGATAACAGCCATTGATTATTCGTTTGCCGTACATAATGTTCGACATAGCATTCATCTTGGGCAATCAGGAGATATTCAATAAAGGAATCAAGGGTGCGATAATGTTTAAACTTCTCGCCCCGATCATAATTAGCTGTGCTGTTAGATAGCACCTCAATAATGACGGTGGGATTAAGTAAAGTGTCTTTTTGTTCATCATCAAAACGGGGTTTATCGCATATCGCTACCACATCTGGATAAGTATATAAACCCGTTGGACTTACCTTAACGCGCATATCGTTATTATAGACTTTGCAGGGACGTTTCTTAATTTGTGCATGGATTGCAGCAAAAATATTTCCTGAAACCAGATTATGCTTTTCAGTCGCACCCGACATCGCAAATATTTCGCCATCAAAATATTCGCTTTTGTATTCAGCTTCGCATTCCAAAGCTAAATACTCTTCTGGAGTGATTTCGAGGTTTGAGTTTTTCTTCAAAAAATTCAAACCTCGAAGGCGATTTTAGGTTGTGCTGACATAATATTTCTCTTTCGTTGTCGTATTTCCAAAATGTTTTTTCTCGTTTTCTGGTTCCCACTCGCCGGAGTCACTGCCATTAAGTTAAGGAATATTTATTGGAATCCATTCGAGGTTTGAGTTTTTTTGAAAAAAAAACTCAAACCTCGAATCCTTCAGATTTGGATGATTTCGCTTAAATCTTAAACACTTCCAAATCTGAAGGTTTGGACTCCAAGGCTTAACTTAATGGCATTGACTCGCCGGAGTGGGAACCAGAAAAAACGCCCAAAGCTGAAGCGTTGAACTCCTGAAAATGTTACCGTTTAATGTCTCGCAAAGCGTCTATTAATAACAGGACGACACCAATACTGATGGCACTGTCAGCAATATTAAATGCGGGCCAATGCCATGTTTGATAATATATATCAATAAAATCAACAACATAGCCATATATTATTCTGTCTATCACATTGCCCACCGCTCCGCCTATGACGAGGGCAAGTGCAGAGGCTAACCAGTATTCTTGACGCTTGATACGGTTCAGCCACGCAGTGATTATAGCAATCACAATGATGGCGAGTCCGGCTAAAAACCAGCGTTGCCATCCTCCAGCGGTGGCTAAAATGCTCCAGGCTGCTCCCTTATTGTGTAATAAGGTGAAATTAAAAGAGGGCATTATCGGTATTGATTGATAGAGTTCTAAGGAAGCACTGATTCCTATTTTCGTGATTTGATCAAGTACAACAATTAACAGGGATAACCATAACCAGATTAATGCACTTGATTCCCCTTTTTTAATAGAGGGCAATTGAGAAAGCCAATTTGTTTTAGGCATAATGACGTTGTTCACCTCCGCCCACGATATTTTCGATACAACGCCCGCAGAGTTCGGGATGATCAGAATGCGTTCCCACGTCTTCACGATGGTGCCAGCAGCGCACACATTTAGGATGTTTAGAGGGTTTTGCTTGAAGCCAAAAACCGTCACAATCGACAGCTTGCGCGGGTTTTGCACTGAGCGGATGTACATTGGCGTAGGAGGTAATAAAAACAAAGCGTAATTCATCGCCAAGTGTGTTCAATTGTGAAGAGAGCGTTTCTTCACAGTAAATATCAATTTCGGCTTCTAAAGAGGAACCGATGGTTTCTGAAACGCGGAGTTTTTCTAATTCTTTGTTAACCGCTTCACGCACGGTAAACAGTTTTTCCCATTTTTCCGATTCGATGGTATAAGGAAATAAGCCTTCGTACCATGACGCTTCTAATAAGACGGATTCACCCCGTTTGCCCGGCATATTATCCCAAATATCTTCCGCCGTAAAACTGAGTATGGGTGCAAATAAACGCACGAGGGCTTCAGAAATGTGATAGAGGGCAGTTTGTGCGGAACGTCTAGCAAGGCTATTGGTTTGACAGGTGTATTGACGATCCTTAATGATGTCAAGGTAAAGGCTACCCATTTCCATCGCGCAAAAATGGTGGAGTTTTTGATAAACCTGATGAAATGAATAATCATTATAAGCGGCAATGACTTCTTTTTGTAAATGAAAGGCGCGATCAACCGCCCAACGATCAAGGGCTAACATTTCTTCAGGGGCGACGCAGTCTGTTTCAGGATTAAAATCGTGCAAATTCGCCAGTAAAAATCGCGCCGTATTGCGTAATCGCCGATAGGCATCAGCCACCCGTTTTAAAATTTCATTAGAAACGGACATTTCGCCGCTATAATCGGTGGCGGCTACCCATAGGCGCAAAACATCTGCGCCCAAGTTTTTGATCACCTTTTGCGGGGCGATCACATTGCCTCTGGATTTAGACATTTTTTTGCCCTTCGCATCCACTGTAAAACCATGTGTAAGCACGCCCTTATAAGGAGGTGCGCCATCACGCATGGCAACAGAGGTGAGTAGCGAGGATTGAAACCAGCCGCGATGTTGATCAGAGCCTTCTAAATATAAGTCCGCAGGTACGCTCAGATGTTCATGGTTTTCCAAAATCGTTGCGTGAGTGACTCCAGAATCAAACCAGACATCAAGGGTATCTGTGATTTTGTCATAGTTTTCAACGTCTTCCCCTAATAAGTCAGCCGGTTCAAGTTTAAACCAGGCATCAACGCCTTCTTGTTCAACCCGCTGCGCTATCGTTTCAATAAACTCTTCTGTGCGAGGGTGCATCTCTCCCGTTTTTTTATGTACAAACAGGGCGATAGGTACGCCCCAATGACGTTGTCGTGAAATGCACCAATCTGGTCGATTATTGATCATGCTTTCAATGCGTTGCAAACCCCAGTCAGGTGTCCAAGTGACTGTTTTTGCTGCTTTTAAAGCGTTTTGACGCAATTTTTGTTTATCCATGCTGATAAACCATTGTGGTGTTGCCCTAAAAATAATAGGGGTTTTATGCCGCCAACAATGGGGATAGCTATGACGAATACGGCGTTCATGGACTAATTTACCCGCCGTTTTGAGAACCTCAATAACATGTTCATTCGCACTAAAAACATGTTCACCAGCAAATAAAGGGGTATCGGGTAAAAACTTGCCCTTTCCATCGACGGGATTATCAATAGGCAAATTGTAACGCTGACCAACAACATAATCATCTTGACCATGCCCAGGAGCGGTATGCACTGCACCTGTACCCGCTTCAGTGGTCACATGTTCGCCAAGAATAATTGGCACATGACGATCATAAAAGGGATGTTCTAAATGCAAGCCCTCTAAATCTTTGCCTTGACAATAAGCCAACACATGGTAATGTTCTACACCATAACGGAGCATCGTGTCTTTGAGCAAATCTTCAGCCACAATAAGACGCTCAACGCCATATTGTCCTTCATCGCATTGCACCACCGAGTATTCCAATTCAGGGTTCAACGCCACTGCTTGGTTCGCAGGTAATGTCCAAGGTGTCGTTGTCCAAATGACCACAGATAATGGCCCTGAACCGACATGATCAGGCACATGATGACAACAGGCTAACAAAGCCTCTTCATTGACAACAGAAAAGCGGACATCAATAGCCATAGAGTCTTTATCCTCATATTCGACTTCCGCCTCCGCTAATGCAGAACCACAATCGCAACACCAATGCACGGGCTTAAAGCCGTTGTACAGATGTCCCGTTGCGATAATCCGCCCCAAAGCACGGATAATATTGGCTTCTGTCTGATAACTCATTGTTAAATAAGGATTTTCCCAAACCCCGTTCACGCCTAATCTTTTGAAGTCAACACGTTGCTTATCGATCTGTCGTGTTGCATATTGGCGACAAGCCTCACGAAATTGGCGAGCATCGACTTTATGACCTGCTTTGCCCAGTTTTTTCTCCACTTCTAATTCGATGGGCAATCCATGACAATCCCATCCAGGCAAATAGGGCGCGTCAAAGCCGTTTAAAGTTTGGGCTTTGATAATGATGTCCTTGAGAATCTTATTGACGGCATGACCAATATGAATATCGCCGTTGGCATAGGGAGGACCATCATGTAGGATAAAAGTCGGGCGATTTTGCCCTTGCTGCCTCAGCTTTTGATATAAATTCATCTCCTCCCAGCGTTTCAGGAAATCTGGCTCACGCTTAGGCAAATTGCCACGCATGGGAAAATCGGTTTTGGGGAGATTTAAGGTGTCTTTGTAGTTGTTCACAGTTTTCTCGTATTGATGAAATTAAGTTTTAGAGTAAGTACTCAGCCCTTAATATTTAGCACAACGGTTCGGGGGAATGATCGGATTGGTGTGTGATGTGTTTATAGTTATGAAGCTCGTTTGGGATTTGTTTGACAAAGTGCCGCCTTTGCACCAATCCGTTTATTCCCCTGATCCGTTGTACTAAATATTAAGGGCTGAGTAGTAAATGTAGGGTGGGTAGGAACCACCATTTTCCCCCTCGCCCCCTCGTTCCCAAGCTCCAG
>JAGLHR010000037.1 GCA_023143415.1 Thiomargarita sp.
AGCTAAAGCGTTGAACTCCAAGATGTTTGAACCTATCCCACTATTCAAAAATGCAGAATCCTAAAGAAAAATTGTTTGGTTTTTGACCAAAACACGAGCTTTAAGAAATCCCATTTTTTGAAAAAATGGGATTTCTAAGCTCAAAAACGAATAGGGCCGGATAGGTTCATGTAAGTCAATCAGAATTAATTTTATTGTCAATTCTGTTAATTTTTAAATTCGGCCAATTTTGATTCAAGCAATAAAAAATGTCCTATACAACTGACTCAAAAATCTCATTTTTTACAAACAGCAAATTCTTATAAATCCCTTTTAATTTTTCTAAATCTGTACTATCATAGTTTCTGCTGACAAAATATTGATATTTGTTAATCTCTAATTTTTCTAAAATGACGAAATTCCAAATAGCACCAATAATAAAAGCCCCTTTGATAGTGGTAAAATCATTCAATTCAATTGCAGCAATTAATTCAGCTAACAGTTGTGGTTCCGGATCTTTTGCTGTTTTTGATTTTTTAAACTCTTGTATAAAAAAATAAGGTTTTTCTGAATAAAAATATCCCTTAGCGACGACAAAATCAGTCTCTCCATTTAGAATAAATTGGTCAGTTTGATAAAATAAATTTTCATCATAAAAATCCCTTATTTCTTTGTCAATATTTATAAAGTCAATTCGATTTAAAATCGGTGTGATAAATTTCACTTTTAAATCTTCTTCTTTATAATTCTCCAGAAAAAAAATATTTTTGTCAATTAAGTTTTTTAAAAAGAGAGTGTCTTTATCATTTAATATGATGTTTTCATCATTAAACCAGTGATTGAATTTATCATAATTCAGTTTCGGTTTTATTTCGACAAGATTTTTTAATTCACTAAAACTTATTTTGCTAAAAGAATAAGTTGGAATTGCATTTCTTATTTTATTCCTTGCTTCAAGTAAATCTAAGCGTCTTTTGAATTGCTCATTCTCTTTTAATAGTTGGTGTAATTCTTTAGTCATGATTTTGGTTGCTCTATTAAATCTGACCGATTTCTAAACCGGTCAAATTTGTTTTTTTGGAAATTATGATATTGAAGTTTTCACAAAAAATGTTCGTATCCACCGCATCACAGCTCGCCAAACGTCCCTCAATTTAGGCGGAGAATAGCGACAAAAACCTTCATTATTCACATATAATAAATCGGCTTTTAGCCAAGATAAGCCATAAGACGGTTGATAATCCGATTGAATCACCAAATCATAACGCCCACGTAATTGCCAATAGGTTTTCCAGCGACTAAAATTTTTAGGCATAATGACAAAATTGGCATGAGGTATCTGAAATAGGGGTTTTCCACCCGGTAAGGTGAGAAAATCTATGCTTAACTCTGGACGCGAACGTATCGCTTGTACCAGTGTTTTTTGCATACCGATTGCTTGAAGATTAACTGTCCATGCAATCAAAATTTTTTTAACCGTGGGTTCTAATAAAACTGACATGACTTTGTTATTGGGTTGATAAGTCGATAACAGTTTAATGTCTTTTTTGCCTAAGTTTCCAGCCGTAAAATCGGTGATGGCTTCATAATGGAGTCGCGCTAAATCGGGTTTGCCAATCAGATTATAGTACACCGCTTTCTTTAAGATGTAGCGTATTAAACGCTGTAGAGAGGCCGCCTCTGCGCCGTGTGTTTTTAACAAGTCCAAAACGTTGCGGTTATCATAATACAAAACCCATGTTGGCACTTTAGCCGCTGCGGATAAGTGCCAAATCAATGATTTAGCAGAGACAACGACTCGATGGCCCATTTCTGCTATGCGTAAACACCATTCTACGTCATCAAAGTGGATAAAATAATCGCGCCATAAGCCGGCTTGTTTAGCAACGTCTGCACGCACTAATAATGAGGCTGCTGCCACATATTCTATATCCATCTCAGGTTGACAGTGCATCAAGTATTTGCTTAAATCAACTTCGGTGGTCAATAATTCTTGCACCGAGCGTCCTTGCCATGCCGGGATTTCTTCCAAATGACGATTTAAAAATAATTGGCCTAAACCCCGGTCGATAAATGCCCCCATTTCGTTCACTCGCCAAGGATAATCAAGCTGCATCATGGTCGAACCGGCTATGGCTATATCTGGCTCTTTTTCTAATAAAGCCAATAGTTCAGTGAGGGCGCGATGGTGTACCAAGACATCGTTATCTAATAACCAAAGGTATTGATAATGCGCCTGTTCAAAAGCCCATTGTAAGCCTGTATTAAATCCCCCAGTGCCACCTATATTTTCTGGGTTACAAATTAACTTAATTTGCGGATAGGCTGCTTTTATGGCAGCGGCTGTGCCATCACTGCTGGCGTTGTCTATCACCAATACATCATAAGTATAGCTGGAAGAGTCTAGCGTTGCAAGAGAAGCTAATAGTTCTAAAACGTACTGTTTTTTATTCCAAGTAACGATGATGATTAAAATATGAGGTGTTGTCATAAGCGTTTGATGAGTTGGTGTCAATTAAGAAGTTGATAATGATGTTGTCCATTCATCCAGACTTTTTTTAATCATTTTTTTAATTTTAGCGCGTTGGCTGGATTTCGCTTTGACATGTGCGCCGCCCTTTCGCAAGATGGGGGCGTGAGCTATAGGGTTTTTTACTTTTGTTGTCATAATTTTATACCTTCTTACTTAGAAATCCGATTTTTTGAAAAAATCGGATTTCTTAAACCTAAAAAAAAATTCGTAACTACTCAGGGCAA
>JAGLHR010000370.1 GCA_023143415.1 Thiomargarita sp.
GGAGTTCAAGGAGTTCAAGGAGTTCGCCGAGAAGTCTTAAAATTGAGTCTTCAAAGCGTTCAAAGCGTTCAAAGCGTTCTGAGTCTAAGCGTTCAAAGCGTTCAAAGCGTTCTGAGTCAAAGCGTTCAAAGCGTTCTGAGTCTAAGCGTTCTAAGCGTTCTAAGCGTTCTGAGTCAAAACGTTCTAAGCGTTCTGAGTCAAAACGTTCTAAGCGTTCTGAGTCTAAGCGTTCAAAGCGTTCTGAGTCTAAGCGTTCAAAGCGTTCAAAGCGTTCTGAGTCAAAGCGTTCTGAATCTAAGCGTTCTAAGTCTAAGCGTTCTAAGCGTTCTGAGTCTAAGCGTTCTAAGCGTTCTGAATCTAAGCGTTCTAAGCGTTCTGAGTCTAAGCGTTCTAAGTCTAAGCGTTCTAAGCGTTCTAAACGTTCTGAGTCTAAGCGTTCTAAGCGTTCTAAGCGTTCTAAGCGTTCAAGGCGTTTGAAGCGTTCAGAGCGTTCAGAGCGTTCAAAACGTTCAAAGCGTTCAAAGCGTCCATCAAAGCGTAATAATTCAAAGAAACGTATAAATAAGAGGCAGAAAAGTCGCCAAAAGAGTCGCCCAAAAAAGAAGGCGAAAAGGCGTGTTATTCCAGAAGAACAGTTATTTTAACGCTGGAATGGCAGTTGTATGGGAGAAATCCCTGCCAACAACTTGGTTTCGAGGTTTAAGTTTTTTGAAGAAAAACTTAAACCTCGAACTCATAAGAAAACGAAAATCTGAAAATTAACATGCTGATTGAAAGTTTATTGATAATTTGTGCTTATTTGCTCGGATCAATTTCTGGTGCAATGATTGTTTGTCGGGTAATGAAATTGCCCGATCCACGTCTTCAAGGATCAGGTAATCCAGGCGCGACGAATGTTTTGCGGCACAGCGGCAAAAAAGCCGCAATTATTACTCTATTTATAGATGTATTTAAAGGACTTATAGCGGTATTAGTGGCAAAATGGATCACCACTGATGTAATGATTTTAGCCAGTGTCACTTTGGCTGTATTTTTAGGACATTTATATCCTATTTTTTATAACTTTCGTGGTGGTAAGGGAGTGGCTACTGCCCTTGGTGCGTTAATGATGTTGGTCTGGCCTGTCGCTTTGGCGGCATTAGCAACTTGGTTAATTATAACGATATGGTTTCGTTATTCATCATTAGCCGCTATTTCAGCAGCGGCTCTTACACCTGCGTATATGTTCTGGTTCACGGGTGTTTTAGAATATATTATTATGAGTGCTGTAATCAGTAGTTTACTGATTTGGCGACATCGTTCTAATATCCATAATTTATTAGTGGGTAAAGAAGATAAAATTTAATGGTAAATGGTTAATTATGAATTATGAATTATGAATTATAGGTGTGAATCAAAATATAACTATTTGATTTTATTGAGTTTAAATTTTCACCAAATTGAATCGTTAAATTTTAAGTGATTGATTTACAATGTAATTTGTCAGTGTTTCACTCCTAAATTGTTCAAACAATTCACCATTAAGCATTCACCATTCGAGGTTCAAGTTTTTTTACCGAAAAAACTTGAACCTCGAATCGAAACCATTAAACATTCACCATTAATTAAAATATGAAATGAAAAATTGTTTATTAATTACTCTCATTTTGCTGATAATACAAGGCTGTTCTGGCAATATGCCACGAAATTGGACTCCTGTAGAACAAAATGACAAAGTTGTATGGGCAAACGATGGTTCAGAAGTCGCCGTTGTCGTACTTGGTTTTGAGGAAAAACGAAGCGGCTTGCTCAGTAAAACAAGAAGTCAACGCCATTTTAAACATCGAATTCAAACCCAAAAGATTAAGGGTTCAGAAGAGCCACGTTTAATTACTGAGTGGCGTGATTATAAAAATGGTCAAATATTTTATATGAAACAAGCGGGCTATTTTATTGTTGAATCGCTTTTAGAAAATGGCAAACGACGTTTTGATAAGATTGTTTTAAATGGCAATGAAATTTTAATTGTCGAAACACCCGATAATGAACATCAGCCTTGTAAAAAAGGCACATTACCAAAACAAGTCTATCAAACCGTGATTCCATCACCTGATGGTCAACAATTGGCGCATATTTATAGCCCCGAATGCGGTAAAGTTACTGTGGAATTTTTACATGCAAACAATTTAAATCTCTTTGATAATCAAACAATAGATATTGATGAACCGATGAATGCAAAATGGTATTCTAATGGTTATGTGATTTTGACAAGCAAGAGTCATAAAAAGGCTTGGAAATTTACACCATTGCTACCACCTCCGACTTCTACAACTCCCCAGCGGTGTATTTCACCCATGACAACAAGTAGTGATGTATCATTAGATGGGAAAAAAGTCTATTTTGAGGGGAAAAAATTGGGGGTTAAAAAAGTGGATCGTCAAAAGCAATTTGGGTGTCCAAAAGGTATTTCTAATAAAACAGGATCAAACGTTAAATAACTGATAATTGATATGGCTGGACATAGTAAATGGGCAAACATCCAACATCGTAAAGGTGCTCAGGATGCAAAAAGAGGCAAATTATTTACCAAATTGATTCGTGAAATCACCATCGCAGCGCGTCTGGGTGGTGGAGAACCCGATGCGAATCCACGCTTGCGTGCCGCTATTGATAAAGCATTGGCGGGTAATATGACTAAGGATACGATAGAACGTGCTATCAAACGTGGTTCAGGTGCCGTTGATGGAGAGAGCTACGAAGAAATTCGTTATGAGGGCTATGGTGTAGGCGGAATAGCTGTCATGGTTGATTGTATGACTGATAATCGTAATCGCACAGTTGCTGAGGTACGTCATGCTTTTAGCAAATGTGGCGGTAATTTGGGTACTGATGGTTCTGTCGCTTATTTATTTGAAAAGATTGGATTGCTTAATTTTCCAGCAGGCAGCGATGAAGATAAAATTATGGAAATCGCTTTAGAAGCCGGCGCGGAGGATGTGGTACAAAATGATGATGAATCCATTGATGTATTGACGGCACCCAATGATTTTTATTCTGTTAAGGAGGCGATGGCAAAATTGACTCCTACAAATGCAGAAATTACCATGCGTGCGTCAACGAATATCACTTTAGATTTGGACAATGCACAAAAAATGCTACGCTTATTGGATATGCTAGAAGATTTAGATGATGTTCAATACGTTTATTCTAATGCTGATATTAGTGATGAAATTATGGCAAAATTGACATCGCTATAGTTTTTCAGAACGATAAGGAATGTGCACAAAATAACTTCTAAAACACTTCGTTCAAACCTGACAGGTTTCTAAAAACCTGTCAGGTATTCGAGGTTTTAGTTTTTTGAAGAAAAACTAAAACCTCGAATGTTGTCGAAGTTATTTCATGCACGTTCCTAAGCTGAGTACAACGGATTTTAGAATGGATTAAATCGACGAGGAGAAACTTTCAAAAAACTTTTTCCTCGTTATCAATTCATAGCGTTAATGTGATCGAGGCTAAAGTTTTTTGAAGAAAAACTTTAGCTTCGATCATAACGTTTTTTCAAATTCGTCTCTGTTAATATATATTATTTATTAAAATCAATAGGTTACAAGAAAACGATATTTTTTCTGTATATTAAAAGTTTGAAAAAATTGGAGTTCCTTTAAAATAAATTGTGACAGAACGTATTTTAGGTATCGATCCGGGTTCTCGAATCACCGGATTTGGGATAATTGAAATTCAGCGGCGACGTGCGGTTTATATTGGCAGTGGTTGCATACGCATAGAGTCGAAGTCAATGCCTTCACGTCTTCAAGAAGTCTATATTGGCATCAGTCAAATTATTGAGCAATATCAACCGACGGTGTCAGCTATTGAGGAAGTCTTTATGTGCCGTAACGCCTCCTCCGCCCTGAAATTAGGTCATGCACGAGGTGCCGCCATTGTGGCTTGCGTACAACAGGGCTTACCTGTGCATGAATACGCGCCCACTAAAATTAAACTCGCTGTTGTTGGTAAAGGTCATGCTGATAAAGTACAAGTACAACACATGGTCAAAGTCTTATTATCTCTCTCCAACACACCGCAAGCGGATGCAGCAGATGCACTAGCAGTTGCTCTTTGTCATGCTCATCACTAACTAACAATTTACAATTCACAGATGATCAGTCGCTTACGTGGCTTATTAATAGAAAAAAAGCCGCCTTTATTAGTTATTGATGTACAAGGTGTGGGCTACGAAGTTTTCGCGCCCATGTCTTCTTTTTACAACTTACCCGAAGTCAATACCGAGATCAGTTTATTAACCCATCTCAGTATTCGTGAAGATGCTCATGTACTTTACGGTTTCCTTAAAGAATCAGAACGGTCATTATTTCGTGAACTCATTCGTATCAGCGGTGTTGGTCCCAAATTGGCACTCAGTATTTTGTCCTCAATGGAATTAACGACTTTTGTGCAATATATTCAGAATAATGATATTGCTCGTCTTAAACGCATTCCTGGTGTGGGCAAAAAAACCGCTGAAAGGTTAATAATAGAAATGCGTGATAGTTTGGAAAAACAGCATATCACCGCTTCGCCCCCCACACCTTTAACACAGAATATTATCACTCCCGTAGATGATGCCATCAGTGCCTTGATTGCCCTCGGTTATAAACCTGCTGATGCCAGTCGTTGGGTACATGGCGTTGCTGAAGAAGGTTTAACCAGTGAAGTTTTGATTCGTCGCGCCTTACAATCTGCCTTATAAATTTTCATCGTAACGACTCAGGGCAACCACAAGGGATTGCCCCTACATAAGGGCAACCACAAGGGATTGCCCCTACAACAATATTCTTATGTAGCAACTCAGGGCAACCATAAAGGATTGCCCCTACATCAGAATATTGTGTTGTAGGGGCAATCCCTTGTGGTTGCCCTGAGTCGTTACAAATTTTTTTCAAATTTAGCTGTTAAACAATTTACAATTCACTATGATTATTATTATGCATTCCCACGTCACCGATGAAGAAATTCAGGGTGTCGTGAACCAACTTAAATCATTAGACTTAGAAGCCAATATTTCACGCGGCATAGAACGGACTATCATTGGTGCCATTGGCGATGAACGCAAAGTGCATAAAAAAAGCTTGCAAGCACTACCTGGAGTCGATAGCGTCATACGTGTTGTTAAACCCTACAAAATCGTTGCACGGGAATGGCATGAGGCGGATACAGTGATAGATATTAAAGGTATTCCCATCGGCGGTAAAACCATCCAAATTATTGGCGGACCATGTTCCGTTGAAACGCAATCGCAAATGGATTTAGCCGCAGAAGGCGTTGCGAATGCAGGATGCACCTTGATGCGGGGCGGGGCTTTTAAACCACGCACCAGCCCTTACAGCTTTCAGGGCAAAGGAGTTGAGGGCTTAAAAATGTTTCGTCAAGCCGCCGATCCACATAATTTGCCTATTGTCACTGAATTGATGGATGTCCGTTTTTTAGATGATTTTTTAAAACACGGGGTAGAAGTGATACAAATTGGCACCCGTAATATGCAAAACTTTGATTTACTTAAAGAAGTTGGAAAAATTCACACGCCCGTTGTACTTAAACGGGGAATATGCGCCACCCTATCAGAATGGCTGATGTCGGCAGAGTATATCGCTGCTGGTGGCAATCACAACATTATTTTATGTGAACGTGGCGTGCGTAGTTTTGAAAAAGCCTATCGCAATATGTTAGACATTACAGCAATACCCGTGCTGAAAAAAGAAACACATTTGCCCGTCATTGTCGATCCCAGCCATGCTGGTGGTGATGCGACGTTAGTACCTGCTTTATCAAAAGCGGCTATTGCAGCGGGGGCTGATGGTTTGTTGATAGAAATGCACCCCACCCCTTGTGATGCGTGGTGTGATGCTGATCAGGCTTTAACACCTGATAGTTTAAAAGGTTTGATTGACGAATTGCGTGGTATTGCACAAGTTATAGGGCGGGATATTTAAAATTTTTGTAACTACTCAGGGCAACCACAAGGGATTGCCCCTACGACATAAGGGACAGCGCAACAAATAACTGACGTAATAGCAGACCTGTCAGGTTTTTAAAACCTGACAGGTCTTGAACATCCCACGTATATTATTTCCTGCGTCGTCCCTAATCAGGACAACCACAAGGGATTGCCCCTACTCAG
>JAGLHR010000371.1 GCA_023143415.1 Thiomargarita sp.
GGACGCTCTGCGTCCCGCAACGCGGAGCGTTGCAGAAGGCATTCCCAACCAGAGGTTGGGAACGAGATATAATTCTTCATATTCAAATTCAAGGTTAAATTCAGATGCAATATCCATTAACCGAAAAAATCGGAGTTCCCGAATTATTCGTCGGGCGAGAAAAAGAATTTCGCCAAATCAATAAATGGCTAGGCAATATTCCAAAAAGATTGTCCAAATCTCGTGTGATACTCGCCCGCCGCAAAAGTGGCAAAACCGCCTTTGTACAACGCATTTTCAACAAATTGTGGAGCGACAATGGGATGGTGATTCCTTTTTACTTTGATATTAAAGAAAGTAAAATATGGTATCCCACCTTTGCCATTGATTACTATCGAACCTTTGCTTCACAATATATTTCCTTTCTTCAACGAGATGAAGGCTTGGTTGGTGAATTGTTGTCCCTTGATAAAATCCGTGCGTATGGCGTAAGCCATTCTATTAAAAGATTAGTTGATGATGTTGATTCACTCAATACGGATAAAGAGAGAGGTGAATATGATTTGATGTGGCAAGCGGCTTACTCCGCACCGCATCGCTTTGCGGAACAATTTAACTGCCGGTTTTTGGTCATTTTAGATGAATTTCAGAATATCACGCGGTTTGTTTATCGGGACGAAAAATGTGAAGGTGAAGCAGACGAAACCTTAGCAGGCAGTTTTCATTACCATTCCGAATCGAAAATCGCCCCGATGTTGGTAACGGGTTCTTACGCGGGCTGGTTGCTCAAAGTGATTCATCAATATTTGGAAGCGGGACGACTCAGGCCAACCCATTTTTCTCCCTATTTGACTGAAGAAGAAGGGTTGCAAGCCGTTTACAAATATGCGGAATTATATCAGGAACCGATTACTAACGAAACCGCGCTTCAAATTAACAAATTGTGCATGGCGGATCCCTTTTTCATTTCTTGCGTCATTGAAAGTGATTATGAGGACAGAGAACTTACCTCAAGAGAGGGAGTTATTAATACAGTCAATTATGAGCTCTTCGATAAAAGGGCGGAAATGTTCTTGACTTGGGGAGAATATATCGAAAAAACCCTGCAACGTATTAATGGTGAACAGCAGAGCAAGCAGATGTTGCTCCATTTAAACAAATATGCAGATCGCTATTGGACGACACAAGAACTGAAAGACGAATTGCACCTCAGTTTGGAGGTGAGTGAGATTAAACGCATCTTGATCATTTTATCAGAAGTCGATGTGATTGACAGAGGTACTTCAGATATCCAATTTAGGGGATTACAGGATGGTACGCTCAATTTGATTTTGCGTCATCGTTTTCAAGAAGAAATTGAAGGCTTTCTCCCTAATTTCCCCAAAGAGTTTGATCAGCAAATTGAAGAGTTGAGCGCGAAAAATCGCTCATTACAGGGCAAACTCAATTATTACGCGGGCATTCTCGCTGAACATCTCTTAGCCACCGCTTTTCGGAGTAAAAAACGCTTTGCCCTCACAGAGTTTTTCCAAAGTGTAACAGACGGTACTCGCTTGAATATTATCTTGGTGAAAGAACGGGTTAAAATTCAGCGCGACGATGGCAAGGAGATGGAAATTGATATTGTCGCCCAGTCGAAATGTGGGCGAGAGGTTTTAGTTGAAGTCAAAAAAACGCAAAAGAAAATGGATTTAAATGTGGTGGAGGATTTTCAGGAAAAAGTCGCCGTTTATCAGAAACAGTTTCCAGAAACCATCATTTTGCCCGCCTTTTTATCGTTAGGCGGTTTTATACAGGAAGCGGATAATTTTTGTGAAACGCATGGCATCGCAACGGCGACAGAAATTAAGCATTATCTGTAGTCGAAAACTAAACCTGACAGGTTTTTAAAACCTGTCAGGTTTGATTCAACATTTTGGAAATGATGGGTATAGTTGATTTCCATATATCTAACAGTGTATGATATTGTAAGACTTATTTCGTTTTATTACTATATTTTATTTTATTAATCAAAGAGTTGGAGAGAAATGACCTATTTCAAAATAAGAATAAATCTCCCCAATTAACCTATCTATAAATACGATGAAAATCACACCGAGTTTTACCCCTATCCAATTAGGTGTTAATATTGATCACATCGCCACTATTAGACAAGCGCGTGGTACTCGTTATCCTGAACCTGTGCAAGCCGCTATCATGGCAGAGCAAGCGGGTGCAGATTTGATTACGTTACATTTACGTGAAGATCGTCGGCATATTCAAGAGCGTGATGTGTTATTAATTAAAGAAGTCTTGCTCACCCGTATGAATTTGGAAATGGCGGTGACTGAAGAGATAGTGGCGTTTGCGGAAAAACTTCGCCCTCACGATGTTTGCTTAGTGCCTGAACGGCGCGAAGAGTTGACAACTGAGGGAGGGCTTGATGTGTTGAAACAAATCGGGCAAATTAGCGATGCCTGTCAGCGATTAGCGGCTGTGGGAACACGGGTTTCTCTATTTATTGACGCTGATCTGGCGCAAATTGATGCCGCTGTGCGTGTAGGTGCGCCAGTGATAGAAATTCATACCGGTCATTTTGCTGATGCGACAAATGAAAAAGGGCGAAGACAAGAATATCAACGGATTTGTTCCGCCGTGAAACATGCTGTTGCTGCTGGTTTACAAGTCAATGCGGGGCATGGTCTTAATTATCATAATGTTGCAGACATTGCTGTTATTCCAGAAGTTTGTGAGTTGAATATTGGTCATGCGATTATTGCCCGCGCTTTGTTTAGTGGTTTTGCTGAGGCGGTGCGAGAAATGAAGCGTTTGATGCTTGAAGCGAGGCGAGGTATTTAAATCAATGGCTTTGAATAAATTCCACCGATGAAATCGGTGGCTATTCACATTTCACCCCGTTGGGGTTAGTT
>JAGLHR010000372.1 GCA_023143415.1 Thiomargarita sp.
GTACAACGCTTCAGCTTTGTGATTTATTTTAACCCTTAATTCGCATTAACGAAATTCCTCAATAGCCAAGACCTGTCAGGTTTTAAAAACCTGACAGGTCTTTATCCGCCAAACCCTTAATTCGCCTCTTTAGAAACTCAGTTTCAATTGAATATTATCTTCAATGATCCGTTTAAACATAGCCAATTTAGGGGATTCTTTTGTGGGCTTAGAAGCTTCATTAATAAAAGTACTCAGAGGTGTGTCTTTTGTGTGAACCCTAAATTTCATTTTTTCAAGTTCCGAAAGGTTTTCTTGAAGCCGATTTATTTTAAATGAAAGTTCGTGCTTTTCATCCGTTAAAACGTCAAGTTCATTTTTAAGATTTGTAAGTGTTTCTTTATGTTTGGAATCGGCAATTTTTTGCATTTCATAAGCATATTTTCTGTTTTCCCAAAGTTGCCATGCAATTATTCCTCCCACTATAAAAATGGCAAAACTCGGTAAAAAAGCAGCACTTCCAAGCACTTTAGTACCACCTACTTTTGCCAACCCATGTTCAATCATACTACTCCTCCAAGTATCACGAAAAATTCACATTTTAAGCTCGCTTTCTGGTGGATTTCGATTCATTTTACGGTTAACCAAATAAGAATAACGGCTTGCACGACGACAATACTCCAATAAACCCACTGAAATGAAGTTTTAATCGTTTTGTGACGAAACAATTTTTGAGCAATCAGTCCAGCCGGAGAACCACCACAAATTGAAAGGCTATGTAATATCCATTCAGGTACTCTCAATAGTGAACGACCGGCAATCATTTTGTCATAACCGTAGAACAAAAATGTGGATAAATTGACTGATGCAATATAAGCCACGATGATATTCCAGCCAATCTGGAAGAAGAGGAAAATTGTTATTGCTATTGTTACAATGAAAGCAGCAATTCCATATAACCAAAATGGGTTCGAGGCTAAAGTTTTTTCTTTAAAAAACTTTAGCCTCGAAGTTTGTTTTTTACCTGGAATGACATCCAGAGCGGATAATCCTTTATCGGTTTGTTTTGTATTAAACGAAACCTGTTGACCAACAAATAAAACTTGTTTATCACGAACATTTTGAATATGCACAAAAGTGTCTTCGGAAAGCGTTTTCGATCTGATAAAACCAAATCCGCGTTTCTTGTCAAATTTAACGACGATTCCTTCCATTAACATTAATTTTTTTTACCTGTTTTCTGATTGATAGTGGATGAGTGAAAATTTTTACTCAAGAGGCTCTTGCAAAATTCATGGATGAAAACGATGGCGAACACGCAGGATTCGCCCCTACTGAAAGCTCATCGTTATACACAAGTATTTAAGTATTTGATTTA
>JAGLHR010000373.1 GCA_023143415.1 Thiomargarita sp.
AGAATGAGTATATCTGTTCGCCCTCTACCCGTTGGCACTTCGACAAACGTTTGCCCTCCGAGACACTGAATAAAGAAATTGATGAAACCGTCTAGGGAATAATGCCAAGCGGCTTCTTTCAGATGTTCGGTATCAAAAGCCCGAAAACCTCGCCGACGAATGTATGCCCGGTATTCTTCCAACAACGCATTGACATTTAACTCCCCATCAGGTGTCAGATATTGGTTAATCGTCTCATCTGGCGAGTTGATATAATGTCGGCTTTCTCCGTTTATCGACGGGCGGAATGCGGTAATCAGTACCTTTTTGTACAGCGGAACCAGTATGTTTGTTTCCCCGTTATCCTTATCAATCACACCGTTCGCATATAGCCATGCAATATCGGGTTCGTGAATTGAGAAGGGCAATGGCTCTTCGTCGAAAAGCAGTTTTAGCATGAAATTCCTTTTCCCCCGGGCTTTTTGAACAATATTGATGATGTTTTTGTCAAACCGTTCCGTGAGGAAATGATGTTGGGCTTTATAATAATGTTCCATAGTCACTGGTTGGTGCCGATTTGTGACTAATTTTTCAACGAGATAAGAACATAATGCACAGACCAATCCCGGTTGCCCTTGAGTATTGTCATAAATTGTTTTTATGACATTTTCTTCAAAAACCTGTTTTGATTCAGTCACATATTGCTTTATGAGTTCATTCACTTCTTCTTGAGTGAAATAAGGAATCTGTAATTCTTCTGTAATATTAAAGGGCGAGGCTGAGGAAATCACCAATTCCGCAATCGTACTCACACCGACTAAGAGTAGAGAATGTAGGCGATGGTATTCTCTTTTATGATAGATTTTTCGGAAAGTGTGCATGACTTCGCTTAACACACTATCCGGGATGCCTTCAAATTCGTCAATCACCAAGACAATGGGTTTAGACAGATTGCGATTTTTATCAAAAAAATGGCTCAAGCTAATTGGGTTATGGATTGTGAGTTCAGACGGAATTTCCTGTTTGGGAAGTCCACGGTGAAGTTCGTGGTTTAACTCTTGATAAAATTCCTCTTTTGAGGCGGTTTTCAAATTTTCAAAACTGATCCAAACCGTTGTTAAATTTCCCTCTTTCTCAATCAAATTCAACAACAGTTTGAAAAAGGTGGTTTTTCCTGCTTGTCTGGGCGCGAAGAGAGTAAAATAGCGTCCTTTTTTGACTTGTTCCAAACTGGTTGCCATGAATGCGTCACGCATGACGGTGTAATGTTTTGCCGGATCACAAGGGCCTGTTGTGTTAAATTCACGCATGTTCTTTTTCTTTTCAATTATAAAATACATCAAGATAGGGATTAAAAGATGAACAGGATTAAACCGGATATTAAAATTCCTGTTCATCAATCCGTTGTACTATCCCCTTTTTAAACAATTTTTTGGAATCACAGTAGCGAGCCTTGGTGTTTGCTTTATCCGACAACAATGGTCCACTCGGTAAGAAATCTTCTGGTGAATTAGGAATTCCTTCACTTTGTTTGATGAAAAAATGAGTCATTTTTTTAGTTTGATCACAGAGGGTTTCCATTGAATGACTTGCTTCTATAAACCCACCTGGTAATACCACTAAAAATCCTTCCATATCCATATCAGGGGAATCAATATTGACTTCTCCATCTATTCCTAATCTTGAGGACGCACTTACTAAACTATTTTGAGAAGTGACAAATTGTTCCGATTTAATATAAATATTGCCACCATGCCCTTCATACGCTTGGGCGATAATGTTGCCTTGATTCAATACGGTAAATTGAGGATTGGAAATATTGATATGACCGCCATCACCAATGCCACCATGTACACTGGTCGTTATCACACCTTCTTGCAAATAGAGTAAATTAGGAACGGTCAAAGTAATATTTCCACCAATGGCGTAATCGGCAGAAGTGGTAATTTGTCCATTATCCATTACTTGAAGTTGATTGGCTCGGATGGATATATTGCCCGCATTACCGGTTGCAAAGCTGCTTGCTGTAATTTGACCACCATTAGTCAACGTGATGTTATTGGCTTCAATGTCTATTAGACCGCCATCTCTCATCCCAAAACTTGAGCTACTTATCATACTATTCGGATTCTTCCATGTTCGTCCGAGTGTTTTATAAAAAAATGGTACTTTACCGGTAATGTAGAGTTGGTCAGTGATATTGATTTTGACATAGCCCGTTTGACCTTTATCATATGTTGTACTTGTAATAACCGAACCATCAATCAAATCGGCTTTTTGTGCATTAATTGTGATATCACCTCCTTTACCAATTCCATGAGTATCTGTAGAAATAACGCCTGATATCATATTCAAGTTTTTGGTATTAATAAAAATATTTCCAGAATGACCGGCACCATTTGAACTGCTAAAAATAACCGTTTTCGCATTTTCAAATTCTATACTATGAGCAATTCGATAACCGGGGGCAAAACCCACGATAGATAAGGTGTCATCAACCTCAAGTTTAATATCACCACTTTGTCCAAAATAAGTTGATGCACTGCCAATCATTGCTCCGTCTTTCAACATGATATTGTCAGCATTAATTTTCACATTACCAGCCTGTCCATTTAATATACTGGAAGTAGTAATCAGACCTTCAGAAACTTCCAAATAAGGTACTTCAATTGAAATATGACCTGAATTATTCATACTTGCAGTCAAAACTGAAATTTCACTATTTAAACCATTGATATAAGCAGCTTCAGTCAGTTTGATATTGATATTTTTACCCTCTTTATCACCATAAGTATTAGAACGAATAATTGAGTTATCTAGGAAAAATTGACCCGCTCGAATAAACACTTCCCCACCACTATGTCCACTCATTTCAATCAAGGTATTTTCAACCGTGATTTGCCCACCTTTGCCTTGAAGTATCACCTCTTTTTCATCCATGACTTCACCACGAGAAGCGATACTGACTAAATTAACTCGCCCATGTTCTGCGGCTAGAATTGAATTTGCTTCAACGGTAGGAATAAAAGTACTATTATCCGCCGTTAAAGGCGTGTCGCTGGTTAAATGAATGTCGCCACCAATTAACGATAAAGTTTTCTTGCTTGGTACGACAAGCTGACTACTTTGCGTTGTGATTTTTGCCGGTGAATCAGTAAGAAAGCCAAATGCTTCCACAGGCGCAACAGTTAAAATGCTGTTATTCGGATTGCGTGCATCAAACCATCCTCCATTTCCTAAGCGCAAATAGTCAGCCGTGCTGGCATGGAAACTCCCTTGCACATCCAATTTTGCATTTTCTCCAAACATAATCCCATACGGATTGAGTAAATACATATCCGCGTTGGGAATGGTTGAACGGATTAACCCGTCAATCTGTGAGGGATTTCCGCCCGTGACGCGACTGATAACGCTGTTGACGTTATTGGGACCAGAAAATGTGGCACTTTCCAAGCGATTCAAGTTAAAGTTTTGAAAGCTGTGGAAAAGATTGCCACCCTGTTGCTTGCCCAAGTCTGCCCCAATTTGATAGTTAGGGCCAGGCAATGCGCCACTACGTCCGAGTGTGCCGTCGAGAGTGATTTCGGCGTTTGTGGATAAACTACTGATTAATATAGGAATTACTAATAAATAACGTGATTTCATTTTTTACTAATTACCAACTACAAGGATTGTATATAAAATTCGAGGTTCAAGTTTTTCTTTAAAAAACTTGAACCTCGAATGGATTAAAAACAACGACAGGGATTGTATTTTATAAGGGATTCGTGGTAATGCGTCGTTTTCTTATCCTTTATTCGTACTCAGGGCAACCACAAGGGATTGCCCCTACATAAAAATATTTTCGTTAGTCTTCATAAGAATATTGCTGTAGGGGCAATCCTTTATGGTTGCCCTGAGTTACCTTTATTATAAGCAATCCCTGTCGTTATTCTTGAAATTTAAGTCACTTCTTCCAAATGAACCAGTTCCCAGCCACTAAAAATCAACATAATCAATCGCAAATTGACCCCCCGATTGCCATCAATGACTCGTGAGTCTGTGGCATATTGTTGTAGTTGATTTTTGGCGTCATCAATCTTTTCTTGGAGCAATTCTTGTGTGAAATCGCCTCGCGTGATGTATTTCAGTTCAATCAAATAACCATATTTGATTTTCTCATATTTCGCCAAAAAGGGTTCAAGGTATAAATCGACAAAGCCCTTTCCCATTTCTTCTTCAGTGCGTGTCATATAATAATCCGTCACATTCAGGTAAGCTAATAAAAAGGTTTGGATCACTTTTTCTCCGCTCAAATAATCCCGAATGGAAGTTTGCTTCTCCACTTCTTGAGCCAAAAATTCAAAAACCGGTTTCCATTCACCGATGTATGCCATGTTGCGAACAAAGTTAGCAAACTGCCATAAATCAATGCTAAACACATCGACTTCTTCATAGCCATCGCGCAGATAACTATACATCAACTTTTGCACAGTACGATTGGGAATAATCAGTTCTTCTTCATCTCGGTAGCTTAATAAACCAAAATAGTATAACAACGAGATAAAGTTATTCGGTTTGATTAAATCTTCGACTGGAAAACTGGTGGCAATTTGAGCATTAATCTGCCCTGTTTCGATAATCGCGTTTAAACGACTAAAGTTGCCGTTGAGCCGTCTATCAAGAACGATTAAATGGCGTAGTTTGCTGTAATCGACTTTGATATTGGGATCAACCATTTCTTTGGGATACTTGCCCAATCTCAATAGATTCTTAACAAAATACCAAACCATATCGGTATTGAAAATGCGGTTTGTCGCTTCTTCAGCAAAAAGGTAGTTGCCATACCAGACTTTCATCAGGGCAAGTGTCTCATTCAAATCTGGTAATGTGCAGCCCTGTTCTTGATAATACTTCAATATTGTCGTCACATTCTGTTCGTTCAGCCCCAAAATCTCGTTAAAGTTTGGGTATAAACTGATATTTAAGCCAATATTAAAACCACTGGTGACATCATCCATCGTGACGGGTGAAACGCC
>JAGLHR010000374.1 GCA_023143415.1 Thiomargarita sp.
AAAAAACTGTCCGAACCATTGATTATAGTATTTCAGAAAAATGTCACGCTCTAAATACCTCAGAGGTTTCCAAAACCTCTGAGGTATAGCCCAAAATATTTATCTGAAAAGCGATAGATATGGCATATTTTTTACCACTCACCTTCGAGGACAGCTGCAACACCGCCCTTTGCTTTAGCCGTGATATTGCCATGTTGCACTATAGTTCCATCGACATGAATCGAATTGGGTTTGCCTTTAATATTGATCTGAGTGGCAGCGGCATTAGCTTCTACATCTGATAATCCACTGGCATTCGCATTCATATTCCCACGACTCACCGTATTTGCATGAACACTAACGATACCTCTCGCCCCTTCAATGTTAATTTGACTAGCCGCTGCATTCGCTTCTGCTGCATTGAATCCTGCCGCATCTGCAGAAATGTTTCCTTGGTTGACGGTGTTCACACGGACATAGACCGATCCTGAAGCACCTTCAACATCAATCCGTTCCCCTGTAACATTAGTGGCTTCATTGGGTGTGGTGCCTATGTTTAATTGTGTGCCGGCTGCATTGGCTTTAGTACCCTCAGCATGAAGATTTCGGCGGTTTATCATAGTACCAATTACGACTGTTCGCCCATGCGATTGATGGATATTCAGTTGGCTATTGTTCAACATGCCTTCTTTAGCCAAATTGTCTTGTATTTGATTTTTCCTTGCCTTAAAACGAGCCGCTGGATTCAGTTGGCTATTGTTCAACATGCCTTCTTTAGCCAAATTGTCTTGTATTTGACTCTTCCTTGCCTCAAAACGAGCTGCCGGCTCCATGCTATCTGCAAGGATTAAAGTGGGATATCCTATCACAAAAGCGATGATAGAGAAAATATGAGGGGAGTAACGCATTTTATCGCTCCTATTCATTGGGTTCTTGAATCGTTATAGTGGTGCTTCCATTGCTGGAATCAATTTGGATGTTTTCCTGTTCACTATCTATAACCACACTTGACACATTAGTCTCATCTCCATTAACAACCTGAGTCGATACATTAATGTTCCCATCGTCACCATTGATAACGACGGCAGAAGCATTAGTATTGCCCTCTGTGGTGGTTCTGATTTTGACATGCGTTGTGCCTTCACCGTCACCTTGCTTTATGATAACGGTTCCCGCACCAGCGGTTGCTGAAACTGAATTGCCATTGGAGTCAACATTCACTGTTGCAGAAGAACCAACAGTAATAGTCGTCGTCGTTTCATCAGCAAAAGCACAACTAGAACTGATTAACATAATCATTAGTAATGTTTTATGCTTCAACATCATTTTTCCCCTTTGGGTTAGAATAATAGGGTAACACTTTGAAAAAAATCAAGTGTTACCCAAACCAACTTTACTAATGCCCTTTTTTTCTAGCTTATGAATATAAAAAGTAGTTAAGTACTGAAGCACAAATTTTCAGGTATTTTGTTTTCGTTGATAAACCAAGTTTCTTGAAGAAACTTAGTTTCTTAATACAAGAAAATTTATGCTTCAGTACTTAGTATCCATCCGAAAACTCAAGTAAGAAATTTATGGATGGATACTTGTTAATTAGCTCAAAAGCGAGAATAGATGGCTTTTAGTCACTACTCTTTATGGTGATATTGGCCGCTCCAGCAGTGGCACTGACATCATTGTCACTACCGGCAATATTACTCGCCGTAGCAGTATTGTGACCTCTTTGATTCACATCAATGTTAACGTCAATTTCTGAGTTAATATCAGTACCATCACTCGCATCTATGGTGATATTGCCAGCTCCTGCAACGGCTTGTACTTCATTGTCACTGCCAGCAATATTACTCGCTGTAGCAGTATTATTGCCCCTTTGATCAACTTCAATATCAGCTTCTAGGTTGCTCGTGACATCAGCCATCGCACAATGGGCAGAAAACGTAAAAGCGGAGGCAAATATAGCCGTTATCAATTGTTTACGCATAATTTCTATTTCCTCTTAATAAAGGATTTAACATGGAATGACGAGGCTCCTATTTTTAATCCCTATTTTAAAATAAGTCAATAATACAACCGTTTATATTATGAATCGAAATAAAACCGTTTGAAATAGTGATTAAAAATTGGGAACCCTATTGAGATTGCGATTTAATACACAAATAGAGAATAAAACCCATCAGTGTATATAAGGGAGCAATCAACCCACCCTTAATAAGCGTAAACCATTGAAAACCCTAAAGATAAAATATTTATAAATCAATAATTTAGCCTATTAAGGGAGAAGTCTATTATTCATAAAAAAGTAATCTTGTTCTTCATTCCCTTGTAATTCTTTTCTTTTTTGAACATTCAATAGAGAGAACGTCCAACAATCAAACCTGTCAGAAAATAATGGTATTCCTATGTTTAAATTATTAGAACCAAATAAGACAACAGGTTTAATGATTAATGGATTATAAATATCTTCTCCTAAAATATCTTCTCCTAATGAGAAGCCCATCACTAATCCATTATCAAATTGTTGAAATGGCATCATAAAAAAAACCATTTCACATGATAAATGATTATGTTTATCTGTCGATGAATTATTTGATTGAGATAAATTAATTTCCTCGTTTGCTGCTTCAAGATTTTTTATAACACCTGCGTGAGCAGAAAATACCGATACCATAAACAATATGATGGAACATATTTTTAGAAGGGCTAAAGAGGGAAGACGACAAAAAAATCCATCTAATAAGTTGATTTGATTAAACATAATACATTTCATCTCAGATGAAGTAGTCATCGTCAAATAATTTTAATAAATAACAATTAAGCACTTGTAATATTCCAGCGCCCATGTTTTGAAGAACGACATGCTTTGCTGGCTTCATTTTTCTTATTTCCATCTATATGTCCAACCAATTTGAAGTTACGACATTGTTGTCCTTGATCATCTTCATAACTCTTAACCAATGTCATTGAAAATTTATTCTGATTATCAGGATTTTTCCAACGAGCCGTTTTCCCATCAGGATATCTGTCCAAAATTTTCTGAGCAGTATCTTTGTCTTTTTTATCCCATTGACTACCAAGCCATCCACCAGCCAAAGCCCCAGCCAAAGCTCCTAGAACAGCATACACAATTTTGGCATCTTTATGTTGACCTTCAGCGGCTTTCCAACCACCTGCACCTCCAGCTAGTGCACCCATAAGACCGCCAGTTTTTGCTCCAGGACCAGCTGTACAAGAAAAAAGTAACAAACTGGTGGCTATAAAAGCAATAAGTTTAATTTTCATTAATGATTTACCTCTACCAATGGTTCGGACAGTTTTTTCTCGCCCAAAACAAGATTTTCTAAGGGCTTGATTTTATTGACTTGAATTAAATTAAAGTTAGCTTATTGTTTGAGTTTAAATTAATTCTTTTTTGGAAAAGCAAACTATGAGCTGCGCCAAGATCAGGCTATAAAAAACTGTCCGAACCATTGCTCTACAATATAACAATTAAGCACTTGTAATATTCCAGCGCCCATATTCTGAAGAACGACATGCTTTGCCGGCTTCTTGTTTCACATTCCCCTTTATACGTCCAACCAATTTGAAGCTACGACATTGTTGTCCTTGATCATCTTCGTAACTCTTAACTAATGTCATTAAAAATTCATTCTGATTATCAGGATTTTTCCAACTAGCTGTTTTCCCATCAGGATATTTGTCCAAAATTTCCTGAGCAGTATCTTCGTCTCTTTCATCCCATTGGCTACCAAGCCATCCACCACCAATAGCCCCAAGAACCGCACCGACAAGTACAGATGCCACTTGGATTTTTTTATCTTGACCTCTTGCTGCACCAGCCAATCCACCAGCTACAGCACCAGCTTTTGTAGTTGCACCCATTGCCGCACAAGAAGAAAGTAACAAACTAGAAATGGCTATAAAAACAATAAGTTTAATTTTCATTAATGGTTTTTTTCTACAATATGACTAAAAACAGTTAAAATATGCTCTCGAAAAACTCATCTCAAAAGAAATTTACGTTAGCTCCATTCTACCTGTCAAAATGAAAATGACAATTATCAAAAATGTTTATTCTTTTGTAATCAATTGAAAAATAAAGCCTTTTTTTGAAAAAAATGTCTCATTTCATCAATATTTCATCAATATAAACAAAATTGATTATCATCAGTTGACAATTTTGTTTATTGTCAGTAAATTATTGCCATCCATCACTCAACATTTTTGTCTATTGACTACTGAAGCTAATTTGTAATAATGAACAATTCTGAAAAAAATCAGTTTGCAACATTACTATCTAAATATATGCGTGATGCTAGAGCAAGTTGTAACGATATGGCTGAAGAAATTGGCGTTCATCGCCTTACTATAACAATTGGGGTCAGAGTAAAATAAATTCAAAGTGAGGCGATTTGTTGTGTCTGAAATAATGAGGGGATGAGTTTCATGTTGGATTTGTGTCCGCTAACGGACATCAGTAGCCAGATAGGCCGTTGCACACACGAACCAATTGATTTGATAATGCAAGTGTTCGAGGTTTAAGTTTTTTGAAGAAAAACTTAAACCTCGAACCGTGTGCAACGGCATTCATTTGACAAGCAGCAGCCGTTGCACACGATTAGAAGTATTAATGAAGTCAGTGGTTATGTGTGCAACGGCCTACCTGGCTTTTTAAGAAATCGCTGGAAAATGAAAATTGGGTGAAACTTTTTTAATCTCTTTCATCGCTTCACCATTCGTTTGAATACCGAGTTTCTTTTTTAATATATCTATCCCAATGGTTCCCTCCATGAATAATTCTATAACCGCTTTTTTCCATCCTCTTTTTTCTCCTCTTTTTTCAGCCTCCAGCATTTCGGGAGAGTAAGCGGTTTCAGACAATGAAAATTTCTCTTCTTGTTCTGCGAGTTCTGGAAAAACTTCAAGTAATTCATTCCTAATATCAATTTCTGATATTCCTTCTGATTGTAGACATTTTCGATAGTCTTCTATCCTGAGTTGATGAAATTTTTCTGCATTCGCTATATCTTGCCTTATTATTTCTGGTTTCCTCGCATAAGCAATTTCTTCAGGAGTCAGGACATCAGGATGGATCATTTTTGGTTCATCGTTTTCCATTTTTAGGCTAATAAATATTTGAATGAAAAGGTTATTGTTCTTTTTTCAATTGTAATAATGATTTTCTAAAAATATCAAAATTGACAAAATCTTTAACTAGGGGTAGATTTTCCTTATTTCGATACATACGTTTATCTCTGTACATAATAATTTGAGTAGGAGAATCTTTTGTTGGTATCCTGCTGCTATTATCATACATAACAGCATGTACCCCACATTCTTTAGCTAAATGATCAAATGTATCATAAGCTCGCATAAACTCTAAATATCCATCCGCTGGCAAAGCCCTATCTCTTATCACAGAATTGCGATACCAAGCCTCTCCGCCATCATAAACAAAAGCGACTTTTGGCTCATATCCTTTCTCCCTAGCCTCTCTTACCATTTTGTTATACCAACGAAAATCAGGATAATCTCGCATGGATGCATCATATAACACTGAATAACCCTCTTTTAACGCTCTTTTTCTGATGATTTCCGCTATTTCTCCACTTTCTCTATGCACACAATTTCCGTTTAGTGTTCCATCTTCGTTACGGTATTCAGGGAGATAGTGTTTTATCGCATCAGGATCAACAATCACATAGTATTTTTCAGGGTATTTTTCTTGGGATTCTATTCCCATCATATCTTTAATTGCATCTTGTAAAACAGTCCCTTTCCCTGCTCCTGGCAATCCACCTGTCGCAAGAAAAACAATAACCCCATTTCGTGGTTTTTCTTTTCCCTTAAAGAATTCTTCGACAATGGCTTTATGTAATTGAACACGGGTCATTTTTGGTTTTTCCCCGGTTGCTGGAGGCGAAATCTGTCGTTTGTCTGTATTATTATCAGTTTTTCCTTTTTTATACTGGCTATATGTGTCGTTTTCATCATATCTAAGCGGTTTTCTTTGATGTGCAATCTCCATTAGCCTGACGACTTCCACAGCATTTCTATCCCGAAAAGCCTGAATCAATTGAGTGTTTTCAGTAATAGAAAGCCCTATAGTTTCTTCAAAACGCATTATAGATGCTTTTACCGCACTTTTATATAATTTTTGGGCTTTTTGTCGATTTTTATTCCGCTCTTCCTCAGTAGCCGAAAAGTCTGTAGCTCCTTTTAAAGCCTGCTCAAAAGTTGTTCTACTCTTTCTAGTAAAAAAGAGAAATTCAGAATTGCTCTTCAAAAAGTTAGGATTGTCTAGCCATTTTGTATATTTTTTATATTCTTGTTCAACTATCACTGATATATTCCTTTATCAACTCTTGAATTTGATTTGGATTGAGCAAGTGTAGAGTGCGTTCTACGCACATTTTTGTCAATGTAGATCAATTAGACGTGACTTGTGCGGAGTACGCACCCTACATTAAATCCAGGCGACGCTCCAATGCCATTAAGTTAAGCCAGGGCGAACACGCAGGTTCGCCCCTACAATCACATAATACGCGGGGTTTGGTAGGGGCAGACCTGTTGCCCTTAACTTAATGGCATTGAGGCTACGCTCGCTTCATTGACTCATCAAACTAAAAATGTTGTACGAAAAAAAGAAACTCAACCTTAAAAGAAATTCAAGTCAACGCCATTCTATCTATCTGAAAAAATGAAAATGACAATTATCAAAAATGTTTATTCTTTTGTAATCAATTGAAAAATAAAGCATTTTTTTGAAAAAATGTCCAATTTCATCAATATTTCATCAATATAAACAAAATTGATTATCATCAGTTGACAATTTTGTTTATTGTCAGTAAATTATTGCCATCCATCACTCAACATTTTTGTCTATTGACTACTGAAGCTAATTTGTAATAATGAACAATTCTGAAAAAAATCAGTTTGCAACATTACTATCTAAATATATGCGTGATGCTAGAGCAAGTTGTAACGATATGGCTGAAGAAATTGGTGTTCATCGCCTTACTATAGATAAGTGGAAAAAAGGGGAGATGAAGCCAAGCAAAAAAGATAAAATCATGGCTTGTGCTCGTTTTTTTAAATTGACAGAAGAACAAGAAAAGGAATTTTTAAAAGCAGCGGGTTTTCAGGAAGAAAATTTTCCGCCCAATGATTTGGCTGAGGAAATTTTTGATGAGTATATCTCAGGGCTTTTTACCAAGCTCGCGCAACTTAATCCTCATCCAATCATGCTATTACTCACTCAAGCGAATTGGAGTGATCCACCCTGTCGAGAGGCGATTTTACGCCGGGCAAAGCAAGTGTATCTTGGAAAAGTGTTACATATCCACCCCCCAGTCAGTTTAAGTGTGGATCGGGATAGTTACTTCGCTCACTTGGGTGAGCAATGTGGTATGGAATGTGTGAAAAATGATTATGATTTTGAACAGGTGCTGAAAAAGCGAATTGAAAAGAGTGAGCGTTTATTTTTATTAGTGAGTCGTTTTGAACAAGGTGTTCCAATATTGGGTGAGCATTTAGCCAGCATTATTCGTAATCTCAGTGAAGATTATGCGAATCGTTTTCATGTGATACTTTGTGGTGGTGAAAAATTAGCGGCTTTAAAATATGAAAGTGGTCATTTATCCCTGTTAAATTTTGCGAAAGATGAATATTGGACGGAATTAGGGCGTGATGAAGTTTATATCTTAAGGAAACATCGTTTTCCGAATTTAAATTTGTATGATATTTTAGTGGATCGATTGCTAGAAATCAGTGGGGGGCATCCTAAAATATTGAATCAGTGTTTAGTATTTCAATCCAATTTTCCTGAACTGGATTTAGCGAATTACCCGGATAAATTAAGTCGGAGTGATGAAATTTCACAATTGTTTATACCCTTTATAAAAACCGGAATGCAAAAACAATGGCTCCAATGGTTAGCACAAGATAGAGTAGCAGAATGGCAGCCCTATATATTAGATGATGTCTTACGTGAATTGTATTGGAAAAATGCCCTGATTAGGCGTGAAAAAGAGGGGGAAAGCGGTTTGTATTGGCGGTGCAAAGCAATAAAAATGGCTGGGAAAAGAATTTTAGGAAGAGAGTATTGACTTAATTAGACATGATGCCAATTTAATGTAACTTATTGATTTACTTGAAATTCCTATTTTTGTAAAATGAATAAAATTGAGTTCAATTTATCCTTGATTTATAGATAAACCAATAGTATTATAAGCAATTCATAAAATCGACGTAACTACTCAGGGCAACCACAAGGGATTGCCCCTACATAAAAATATTTTTGTCCGTATTAATAAGAATATTGTTGTAGGGGCAATCCCTTGTGGTTGCCCTGAGTACTTACAAATCAACAATGTCAAAATTAACAAAGGAGAATTAATGACTTATTTTAATAAATTCATTGCAACTCACTTATTGAGTGGCTTTGTGGTTTTTAGTTTGATGGGCTTATGGGTAGAACATGCAGTTGCCGATGATTTTATCCCTAAGTTATTGTACGTTAGTGTCAATACCAAAGTCAAAAATGCAAATAACCGTATTGATCAGTTCCTGAAAAAATATGGTAAGCGTATTACAGTGTTTCAATGTAAGGAAAATCCTTGCGGTAAAAAAAATAAAAGGCCTCACAGAAAAATTCGGGTTAAATCTGGTACTGAAAATGGGTGGATTACAATATTAAGAAAGTCTCCTTTAGTCAAAAAAGTGAGACGGCTTAAGAAGACTAATGATCGTTTGCCAGGTGATGATAGTGTTGTGGAGGTGAATGATCCTTGTGCAAAACAAGCGTTGCCCTTTATTTCGCTCAAATATGGCAGTGAAGCACCGTTTGAGTCTTTAGAAGACTTGGTCAAAAAAATATACCAAGGCAAATGTGATAACTGTGTTCAGTTAGATGAGAGTTCTTCACTGGCGAAAACATTCTCAATCGTTAATCTCAATCAAGAAGTGATTAAGGAAGAGAATTTTGTTGAGAATTTGGCGTTAACTTTTTTGATAACGGATGAAGAAATACCAGAATTGTCCATCGTTGTGAGTGGAGAATATGCCCTCGTGCCAGAAAAAAAGGGAGTGGAGACTCATTTCCAAGAGATGAGATGTCAGTATCATGAGCAATTAAAAGCTTATGCTGACAATCTTCGGGAAACGTTACAGAATGCTGTAAACAATGGCTAGACGTTTGTAGGGGCAATCTATTGTGGTTGCTCCTATCTTGCTTTATTATTTATTTTGTGATTAAATAAGAATGTCAATAAAATTTAACATAAGTTGAATCTTTGAGTTTGCAAACCTTTTCGTTTTCAAAACCGATGGGGTGGACAACAACGTTGCCCAAGTGATCGGGTATGATGGAGTCCAAACCTTCAGATTTGGCATTTGGTCACGTCCAAATCTAAAGGTTTGGACTCCAAAAAGTGCTCAAACGGGTGGGTACTTATTTAACCAAAGCGAAAAATGCTATCGTAGGGGCTGCCTGTTTGCCCTCTTGCCTGTTTGCCTTCACAATTTCCCTTGAAACGACACGACATAAGGCCCAAAAAGACGCACGATATCAAGCAATATTTCTGTGCTTATTATTGGTTCTTCATTTTCCCATATTTTAAGAAACCATTTACGCTGTACATCATTGAGGGCTTTGGGCGCATTTTGAGTTCTTATCGCTTCTTGATAAAATTCAACTTCAAATTCACGAACTGGTGATAGGTTATCTGGAAAAGGCCATAAAGTCATTAACAAGTTTTCTGTGCCAGCTTGGACAAATCCTCGTCGCAAACCTAAAACACCTTCTCCAGCACGCCCTTCTCCGCGCCCTGTCTCACAAGCTGAAAACATCGTTAGCCAAGTATTTTCTAAGTTAATCAGACTCACTTCTTCAGCCGTCAAAATTCCATCATTTTCTGCTGGAAAAGGAGAATTTTTGTCTTTGTTCCAAGCATCTAATGTCATTTGTGCGCCCGCTAAAGTAATAAAACTACGGCGCATGGGATTACTTAAAAACTTTAATGGGATTTCCCTGAAGTTTAAGCTAGAAGTTGGAAAGAAATCGGTTTTAAAACTGCCCGGTTTTGGATGTAAAAAAACACCATGCGTCGCAAAATGTAAAATATGCGGCGAATGATCTAAATCATAAAGCCGTTTTTCTGTCGCCTCAGAATTAAAGAAAGTTTCTACTGTCCATTGTTGAGTTTTCGCCATTTTTTCTAATGCATTAACTTCTGGTTCTATACCTTTCAGATGTTTGAGTGGCAAATACAGATAGGCTTCTCGAATAACTGGATTCTGAATTGACGAAGCAATTTGCTTTCTCTCTTTTGCAGGATGTGTTTTCCAATCATCTAAGGCATATATCGCCATGCTTTTATCATTAAAACGCTTGGTTTTACGCAGTAAATCGCGTCCAGATGCCACATAATAAAGATCAAATTTTTGCACCAAAAATTCTAATTCAGATTGAGGTGTCAGTAGCGTTGCAAAAGAAACAAAGTTAAGTTCACCATCCGGGCTAAGAATCACTGACTGAGTGCGCTTAGGCAATTGTTTTTCAATGGGCATCCAGATTCGTTGATAAAGTGTTTCGAGAATTTTTATGACCGTTTCTTCCTCATATTGTTGGCATTTTTTTCCACACCTCATCATCCGTTGATAATCAACAATCTGCTGTTCAATCGTCTTTGCTTCACCCAAAAATACCCATTTCGGTTCACCCTGTTTTGGAATGAGGACAGCACCATAATAGGCTTTGCCCTCTCGTCTGCCGATAAAGTGGTTATAGCGGATAAATTCCACTAAAACAGTATCCTTAGGTAAGACTTTCTGCACATCTTGATATTGAATATCAAACGCTTTATGGGCTTGTCCGATTTTGGGGGATAAATCAGAGATTAGCTTTTTTAAGTCCCGTTCTATTTTATCTTTTTCAAACAGTCGTTTTCTTTGAGCCGTTCTACTCTTATCTTCAGGAAATGACAGGGTTAAATTGGTCCATCGCCTTTTTAACTGTTGTATTTCCGCTTTTTTTTCAGGAGTCGCCCTTAATTGAAAATCTTCCATTAAAGAATCTAACACAATCCCCTTATTATGTAGAATGGCATTGGCTAAGGGTATGCTATCACCGGTTTTGTTTGCCATGCGAGCTAACAAATCATAAGGATGGGAAAGTTTCTGATAGGCTAATCGCTGCTGTTCGGTCGCAAAAGATAATATCTCTTTTCGGAGCTTTTCCGATGAAGATTGCACTTGCTTGGTTAAACGAACCGCTTCTTCAATTTTTCCTTGATCAAATTTCAAGGCAGTGAGATGCTGCAAACTCTCAATGACAGCCGAATGTTCTTTGCCTAAGTTATTTTCATAGAATTGGCGGGCTTTTTGAAGTACCTCCTCCGCTTTATCAAATTGCTGTATCCCTTGATAAAACCAGCCTAAGTAAAGAAAACTGCTGCCCAAAACGAGTTCACGAGTATAGACTGAACCAGGCACTTTTGAGGATAAATCGACGGCTTGTTGTAAGTATTGTTCTGCTTTTTGAATATCCTGTTGTAAATAATAGGCATAGCCAAATTGACTCAATGTAGAGACAGAGAGAGAAGAATGTTTCCAAGCGGGCAGCCGTTGATAGATACTTAATGCCTTTTCATAGTGTTCTATCGCTCGTTCATAATCTGCTTTTTGTTGATAAACATAAGCTAAACCATGATAAATTCCCGCTTTAAAGAAATGGGGTCGTTTTTGTGCGTTGTTAATGAGTTTTAAGGACTCTTGTAGTAGCGTTTCTGCCTTGTCATAATTGCCTAACATCGCGTAAAAATGGGCAGCATTTTGGCGAACGACGACTTCTTCAGCTCCCTCAAATCTCCCCCTTATTTCATTTTCCAGCCCTTTAGCTTCTGATAGTTTGCGTGGTTTTAAATCTAAAATCGCTGTTAAGGCTTTTTCAAAAGATTCTTCAGCCTTATCATACTTACCCAGCACCGTATAAACCGAAGCCAAATTAATGAGTCCAGACACCGTATCAGGATGGTTTAAACCGAGTACGTCTTCTCCAAGAGCGACGGCTTTTTTAAGGAATTCCTCCGCTTTGGAATGATTCCCAATTAAGCCGTACACTATTCCCAAATGGTTATAAATCGCCCCCGTATCCGGATCATTCGCATATTTCGGTTGTGTTGTCATAATTTGGAGCGCATCTAATAGGGCATATTTTGCCTGTTCATAATCATTTGTTGAGCGATACAGTTCCGCTAAAAAATTCAGTCCTCTGCCTACACGAATATGCTTAATCCCACAGCGTTTAACGACTGAGGCTATTGTTTGCTTGTATATCGGGATAACGTCCTTTATCGCTTCAATGATCAGTGGTTGTTGAGGAAAAGTCGTTTTATTAGGGGAGAACGTTGGGAAGATTTGATTCGCCATCTCCTCTGCCGTTTCTCCACTTGACTCTATACCTCCTCTCGGTAAAAAATGAGCGATCATCTTAAGCGGAACTAATAGGTCCTTTTGAATCTCTGCGTCCTTTTTTTCACAGTTCACGCCGACTAGTCCTCCAAGCAGGGCATTAAACGGATTACTAGACGAGCGACTCTTCATAATCTCATCTAAAATATGCCATTTTTGTTGAGATTGAGATTTTGTCTGAGCTTGAGTATTAGCAGATTGCTGAGTTAATTGCTCTAGCAATTGCAAAATTGCAGACGCTTCTGACTCTGCTTGCGCATAAAATGGGAAAGAAACAAGCAGGGCAGAAAATAAAAGCCACTTAAAATAAGAGGGTATATTTATCATTTTCATGATTTGTGTTTTCCTTTTAAAACGAAATTGAGATTAGGAATATAGCAAGCGTAGGATCAATGCCATTAAGTTAAGCC
>JAGLHR010000375.1 GCA_023143415.1 Thiomargarita sp.
TCTGAAGGTTTGGACTCCAATAAATATTCCTTAACTTAATGGCAGTGAAGCGCCGGCGTGGGAACTGATTTTCGACGCGCCAGCGTCGAGTAAAAATCATTTTTCGTTCTACGTTCTAAACCTGTCAGGTTTTTGTTTGAAGACAATCATTTTTTCAAACTCAAGCGTTCTACAACTTCTTGGGCATCCAACTCTCTTGTTAAATTATTTGTACGGATAAAAAAGAGATTTTTACGATCTTTTTGCAAGTATGCGGGTTTTTCCGACTTAGTCACTTTAACCACACAAATCTCTTTGTTGTTCACCGTTTCAAATTGCACCAAAATAGATTTTTCCGTGAAAATGGTGCCAATATTGTCGTTAATGGCATTGGTGATCGTTTGGACAAAACCATCTTTATCATGGCGTTTGCTTGCAATTTCAATATCTTGTTCTATTCCATAAATGCGCTCATCATCTTTAACACCAATTAAAAGTATCCCGCCATTCGTGTTTAAAAAAGCGGCAATGGTTTTTAAACAACCAAACCGTATTTTGTCATCTTTCTTATTCTGTTCCTCGTTGTATTGATAAGTTCGTTTAAACTCAATCGTTTCTCCTTCGCCTTGTTGGATAATATCGGTTATTGCGGTTATTTCAATATGTTGAAAGACTGGCAAAGAGAGCGGGAGTTGTTTTTCACGCAATTCTTGTTCTAAAGCGGTTTGGGAATGAGCCGCCGCCAGCACGGAGTGATTCAATACGGCAATATGTTGATTGGGATAGTTTTGCAGCAAATCATCCCAATTGTCTTGAATCCATTGTTTATCTTGGCGATTTCCCCAATGGTTTAAATACACCAAGGCTTTTTGAATGGAGTCGTGCAATTCTGATAAAGCACTTCTGTCTTCCATCGTTTTGGAAATGTAATCCCAACAGACACAGCCTTGCAGGGCGCGGCGACAGTCTTTGGCACTGTCATTGGCTGTTAGGATAATGACAATGGAAGTAATTTTATGTTGTTTAACGATTTCGAGTACTTCAAAGCCGCCACTGGTATTCCCTTCTAAATACATATCGGTAATAATCACATCGTAGTAATTCTGTGCCAGTTTCTGTTTTGCTTGAGTTTCGTCGTTGGCGGTATCAATATCTTGATAGCCTTTTTTGGTTAAGCGGCTGATGATTCTGGGCAGGTAATCTTTGTCATCTTCGACGACGAGAATGCGTACATTGGATATTTCAAGTGTCATAATTTGTCCTGATAGGGAATCCGAATCCGAAAAAATGCACCCTGTTTACCTGTTTCAGTAATTGCACCGTGCATCTTTTCTAGGGTTCTTTTTATCATAAATAAGCCTAAACCCGTGCCTTCTTGAGTGGTGGTGAATAAGGGCAGAAAAATCTTGTGTTTTTGGGCATCGGGAATGCCTTGTCCATTATCTTTAACGGTTATCAGTAAATATTTTGGTGGCGCGTTTTTAGTTCGTGGCGCGTTTTTAGAACGAATGCTTATTTTTACATTTTTATTCCGAGTGATTTTATCACTATCTCTGGAAGAAATGGTGATTTTGAGATTAGCCCGTTTGGGATTATGTTTCAGACTATTTTCAATTAACTCATTGATAAAGCTATTAATTTTTTCTTTATCGCCAATAAATTGGGAGTCTGGATTTTGAATGTCTAAAATAATTTTAGCAAAATTGATTTTATCCGTCTTTTGCCAAATTGCGAATAAGTCTTTAATTTCAAATTGACTGTTTTTGAGTTTAATCCCTTGATTAATATCTTTAAGATCATTTAACGCGCTTTGGGTAGATTTGATGTAGGTTAATAATTGATCAAATTGTTCATAACGCGGTTCAGTGGGAGGGAAATCTTCTAAAAACGCCAGCACATCTTCTCGAATCACAGATAATTTATTATTGACAAAATCGACAATGTGATGGGCAGTTTTAGAAATTAAGTCAATAATTTGTGGGTAATTATCGTGGGGAATGTTTTTGATTTGGTTTTGTTCTAATTTTCTTTCTTCTTTAATCTTGTTTAATGTCTCCAGAATAAGGGGTAAAATGGCAGATAAATTTTCATCTGGTTGATGCTCTTCAATAATTTCGTAAATGATGTCTTTTAAGATGGCGACGAGGTTTTGAATCTTATGGTACATTCCCCGATTCAGCATTTCGGTATCTTTGATATTGATTTCGGCATGAAATTGTTTAAAAAAGTCGGGCATTTTTAAATGGGGAATAAATTGGGTGAGGGCTTGTTGAATCTCAGGGCTTTTTTCTTGAATCTCTGATAATATTTCAAACGCTTTTTCACTTTGTCTTTGCACTGCAAATAGATTTTGAGCAACGCGCAAACGTTCTCCATCTTGATCATCAGTTTGTTCAATGAGGTTATTGATGTAAGTATCGGCTTTTTCTCCAGCACCAGTTTGATAACATAATCTAATTAAGGTTAAGGAGATGAATCTATCTAAACCAGTGGGTAAGCGTTCAAAATCAATGGCTTCCAACTTTTCAATGGCTTCTTCATTGCGTTGAGATAGTTGCAAGGCATCGGCACAGAGGAATAAAGCAACATTGTCTTTAGAATCCATCTGTATCGCTTGTTCAAATTTATCAATGGCTTCCTCAAAACGTTCGGCTTGTATTAAAAACTTGCCGTAATTAGTGAATGTCAATAGGTTTTTCTTGCGTTTTAAAGAGGAATCAAATTTTTTAAAGGCTTCTTTTAATTCACCTTTAATGGCTAATAGAACGCCATAAGTTGCTAATGCAATAGGATTATTGGGTTCTAACTCATTTGCTCGTTGTATTTTTTCTAAGGCTTCTTCAGCTTTTCCATTTTCAGCGAGGGCTTTACCATAGCTATTCAAGGTGGTGGTATTTTTCTCATTGACAGTTAAAGCCCGTTCAAATATCTCAAAGGCTTTATCAGCTTTTCCATTTTCAGCGAGGGCTTTTCCATAGCTAGTCAAAGTGGTGGTATTTTTCTCATTGACAGTTAAAGCCCGTTCAAATATATCAAAGGCTTTTTCAGCTTTTCCATTATCAGCAAGGGCTTTTCCATAGCTATTCAAGGTGGTGGTATCTCTCTCGTTAATTTTCAAAGAACGTTTAAAAACGTCAAAAGCCTCTTGAATTTGTTGATTATTAACTAAAGCGATGGCATAATTCGTCAGCAATTTTGCATCATTATTAAATTTTTGACAAGAATCGGCTAAAATTTGACTCGCTTTTTTAAACTGATTATCTTTTAACAAAGCAGTGCTATAAGAGGTTAAAACGATAACATTATCTGGATAATCTGTGGTAATTTTTTCAAATATAACAAACGCTTGTTTAAATTCCTTATTTTTTACCAGCGCATTGGCATAAGCAGTTAAAGAGCGCACATCTTTATCATCCAAATCCACCGCTTCTTTTAAAAGCGGTAATTTGATTTTAAGGTTTTTAACCCGCTTTGCTATTCGATTAAGACTAATAATCAAGGGTTTACCAGACAATCCCGCCTGTAAACCTTTTAATACCTGACGCGCCTCTTTTGCTTTGCCGATATTAAAAAAACGGGCAATTTGATCTTCTTTTGTTTCAAAGAGATGAAAATTTGACATAATGTGTTTTTAATTGAGATTAATTGTTTAGTTGATAAAGGAAATTTTCACACTTCCATTTTGAATCAGAATTTGAGAATTTGAGAATTTTCAGAATTAAATCGAAATTTCTCTGTTAATTTTAAATAAGTTGTTGATTTAATTTAATTTTATTAAACCATTGCCCTTTTTAAAAAAACAATCACTCATTGATTTTGAATTTCAATTCTGAAAATTCTCAAATTCTTAAATTCTGATTCAAATCATATTCGAGGCGAAAATTTTTCTTCAAAAAATGTTGATAAAGGAAATTTTCACACTTCCATTTTGAATCAGAATTTGAGAATTTGAGAATTTTCAGAATTCAATCGAAATTTATCTGTTAATTTTAAGTAAATTGTTGATTTAATTTAATTTAATTTAATTTAACCATTGCCCTTTTTAAAAAAACAATCACTCATTGATTTTGAATTTCAATTCTGAAAATTCTCAAATTCTTAAATTCTGATTCAA
>JAGLHR010000376.1 GCA_023143415.1 Thiomargarita sp.
AACGATGTATTGTATTTTCATCTTCGGTCTCAGGCAATGAAAGTCCTGAAAATGCTTCTTGTACAGAGATATATTCAGAATAAGTTAAATTTCTCATTTTTCCCACCCCTTTGCTAGAATCTCTTCTGCCATGTCATAAACAGCCATAGCATCACCTTCAGGGCGAAAACCCATTGTAACAAGCATATTGTAGAGAATATAATGGTCGCCACTTGAATATAATTCACTTTGAGCGGGCGGTTGAATTTTTTGATAAAAATCGTTCAATTTATCCCACTGTGATTTTAGTATTTTGTACTCACTCATTTTATTTTCTTCCTTTGCGAACAATAAAACGCCTAACATGTATGTAATCTACTCACTATCTTACCAAAAACAACCCAGTTTTATCTGAAGAAATTGAGCAAAAATCGCCCCGCATCCCCTGATCTGAAGGTGGAGTAACTTAACGCGGGGTTGGGCGGCAGTTTTTATGATGCATATATTCTATGCGTTTTCTATGATTGGTATCAAGAAGATGCATAGAATTATCATTATTATCACTGCAATAAAAAAAAATAATGTGGTTTGCATATTACTCGCTTTGTCGTTCTTTCGCTGAATGCTCATAAATTATGGGAGTTCAAAAAATCTAATGCTTCTTGGGTGCCAATTGCGCGAAGTCCATTAATTACATTTTGCCGCACTGAGCTATCCGTGTCATTATAGGCACTAATAAGAGCCGTAACTGCTGCTGAAGATTTAATTTTTCCCAGCTTGTATGAGGCGGCTCGTCGTTGCCGATCATTCCCTTGCTGTAAATCCGTAACCAACCCTATCGGAATAGGTATAGGTGCATTTGTTGGGGCAGACATTGGTGTTGGCTCATTTATCAACCGTGAAAGGATTTCGGCTTTCTGAGTATCGTAATCTTGGGCTGTAATTAAGCCAGTATCATGCATCTCTTTAAGTTTCTTCAACTTCGGAAGGTGGTCTTCACGTCAATACCTTCGCCATTTTTAAAAC
>JAGLHR010000377.1 GCA_023143415.1 Thiomargarita sp.
GATATTTAAGCGAAATAATCCAAATTTGAAGGATTCGAGGTTTTAGTTTTTCTTCAAAAAACTAAAACCTCGAATGGATTCCAATAAATTAATGGCATTGACCCAACGCTTGCTTGACATTTTATCAATATATGTTCTCGTTCCCAAACTCTGTTTGGGAATGCCTTCCTGCAACGCTCCGCGTTGCGAATGGCGTTTAGGAACCAAAAAGAAAATGGGTTATTCGACGCGGAGCGTCGAGGAAGGCATTCCCAAACGGAGTTTGGGAACGAGGGATACCAAAACAGTATAAGGATTGGTTTAGAAAATCTTTTAAAGTCATTTTGTTGGCAGCGGAATCCACACCTCTTACTTCATCACAAGACAGCATAGAGGTTAAAAGTTTTTTTGAAAATATCCAAATTGATTTAAGTCGGTACCGTTTCAATAGGGATGAAGCCAATGAACGAGAATCATCGTTTTGCTGATACTAATGTTTTAATCTATTAAGTATGGCTATGCCTATTACGATAGTCTTATCATTGCAAGTGCGTTAGAAAATGATTGCACGATTTTATATTCTGAGGATTTGCATCATGGGCAGATCATTGAAGAACGTCTTAGCATTATGAATCCTTTTCGTAGTGAGAAAGAGGATCACCATAAAATTGAGGGCAGTGTTTAGCAAAGCGCAGACTAAAATTCCAGCATATCAAATGTTTTCTCGTTTCTCGTTCCCAAACTCTGTTTGGGAATGCCTTCCTGCAACGCTCAGCGTTGCTAATGGCGTTCGTTTAGGAACAGAAAATGGGTTATTCGACGCGGAGCGTCGAGGAAGGCATTCCCAAACTCCGTTTGGGAACGAGGGAAAACGCCCCAAGTCAAACGACTTGAGGCTTTAAGTTGGTTTGGGGAAGGGGTGTTTTGAGGTTTTGCCCTTTTGCCTGTCAGTTATTGGTGGTGGGCACCAAAAAGACGTTGCCCACCCTACATGGCTTTGACGTTTTAAGTTGTTTTTCACTAATCACTGCCATTTAAGGACGAACACTTCGCCAAAAAGGGGGCCAGGTTCGGATTATTTTGCGGCTTAATGGCATTGATTTAACGATTACGGTATGCTGGCAGGGATGATGTCATCTAGGTGGAAAGTACTTTTACCCGTTAAATCAACATTCTCTAGCGCGTAACAGTAGGTGTTTCCAGATATCACCTGATTGTCATCATAAGAATAGGAGGCACCCGCTCCTTGAGTCATTATGAAAGGGCTAATCCGTTTGACTTCAGTATAATCATTTCCCTCCTTGGAACATGCGGTTTTGCCCGTTGGAAGTTGACTTCTCCAAACGAATGGAAGTTCACCTCTCCAAACGAAAAAGCCGGCGTTATCTACCTCAGTCGCTGTTTCCCATGCGATATCTATAGACAAGTCTCCGTCGCTTGCGCTAGCAATGAAGGAGTTATCGACGCATGTGACTAATGCGTCTTCTTTTACCAAACAACCCTTGTTCCCATCACTTTGATCAGACAAAGTGGTGATACTCATTTCTGGAAGTTCGTACATTACAATTGGACGTTTCTGATCAATAACAATTTCCTTATGCCAAGCGTCTTTGTTACGCAATGTAAATGTGCTTCCTTTGGGAGTGAGAACGTCGATTTCAAAGAAAATATCAAAGTAGTTATCAGCTAGACATTTGTGATCTTTATCATCACAATTACCGGCCTTTTCAGTAATTCTACCCGTTGATGAAGGCGTAAATAAAAGCTCATCTTTACCTGCGCGGAATGTGATGGTTTCGTCGTCATTCGTTAGCACCATGGAGGTAATCTCAATCTCAATATGACGGTCAGGAAATGTCTGACAAACATCTTTGTGGATCACTGTTGGTCCGAAGAGAGTCACGCTGGTTTCATCTCCATTTTGACCACAAGGAGACGCATGCTTTATTTTTAGATCAATCTTGGTGTCAATTGTATCGGTGCTTGCTGGGCAATCATCTATCCAATGGGGGGGCGACGGACTGTAATCAGCGGCCATAACCGGGCTGCTGCCGGATGATATAATAGAGAGAGCCATCGCAGTCAAGCTACATTTTGAGTTGATATTTGACATTTTGAGTCTCCTGTTTTAATAAGATTATGTAACGAAACTTAGTGCCTGTGCATAAATAACTTGCTTTAGTTATAAAATATATATATAAATCAGTAAGTTATATTTATAATAGACGCATTTTTTTTTGCCCAGGTACTTATACTCGATCATCAAGTTTTTTCGTTACCCAAACAATAACTACAAGGATTATATATAAGAAAGGATTGGATCGCGATGATGCTCGTTTTTAATCCCTTTTTATATACAATCCTTGTAGTTATTGGGGTTAAAAAAAACTTGATAGTCGAGTTTAAGGAGAAAACCTGTC
>JAGLHR010000378.1 GCA_023143415.1 Thiomargarita sp.
GATATGCTGACGAGGTTTAAGTTTTTTTAAGAAAAAATTAAACCTCGTCAAGTACTTATCACTTATTTTTTAGGCAGGAGTTTACGTTCTTTCTCAATTAAATAATCAATAACTTTCATCATGTTTCCATAGCCCTTGGTTATTCTGCTATTTAACCGGTATTTACCATTGACAATGACAGAGGGTACGGAATTAATGCCATATTTCTTGGTTTTCTCATTAGCTTTACCCATTTCAGTATCAACCCAGAAGCTGTGGTCGTATTTATCAGTAAAGTCTTCTTCACTCACACCAGCATGTTTGGCGAAAAACTTCTGAAGAGGTTTTTCACGGGTTAGTTTGTAATTGCGTTGTTCATGTATCGCTTTAAACAGAGGAATATGCACTTTCTCAAAAACCTCCAACTCTTTCGCCACATAGTAAACTTTTGCTAAGGCTGTTCCCCTGCCTCCAATTTCAAAAACCGCTGGCATTTGTATAAACTCCACGTCTGCGGGTTTCTTTTCTCGCCAGGCTTCCAAGTGTTCTTTTTCAAAGGAAAAGCAATGCGGACAGGTGTACCAAAACAGTTCAACTACTTCTATTTTATCAGAGGTGCTGGTTGGTGCTGGGGGATCAATTATTTCGTATTGACCTGCGTAAGGATTGGCAGTCGCCTGTTGCGTCATAAATAAACAGCTTGCGGTTAGGCAAGCCAGAATTAGCGGTTTTAATTTCATAAGTTATTGATTTTTAAAGTAAAACATAGTTAAAAGACAGACCTGACAGGTTTTTGAAACCTGTCAGGTCTAAAACAACATAAAGACCTGACAGGTTTTTGAAACCTGTCAGGTCTAAAAGCAATCATGAAATTGATCGGGAGTTATTAATGTAAACCTTGCATGTAATTGGTTACTGCCTGCATTTCTTCATCCGACATTTTTAATGCAATATCATGCATCATGATGGCATTACCTTCGGGCTTGCGTACTCCGTTTTTGTAATCTGTCAATTGCTTTTTGGTATATAGGGCATTTTGTCCGCCTACGCTGGGATATTTCGCAGCGGGATTGCCATTACCCTGTGGTCCATGGCAGGCGATGCAGGCTGATACACCTGTTTCTTTATTGCCACCGCGATAGATTTTTTCTCCTTGCGCCACCAGTTCGGGATCAGCTTCCCCCATTTTGTTTGTTTGGCTAGAGAAGTGAGCGGCAATATCAAGCATGTCTTGTTCACTTAGCGGTGCTGCCATTGGTGACATAGTCGCATCTGTACGGGCTTCGGATTGAAACCCTTTTAACTGCTGGACAATATAGCTGGCATGTTGTCCTGCGAGATTTGGCCATAATGGGTTGGGACTATTACCATCAGGACCGTGACAAGCGGCACAAAGGGCGGATTTCGCCTGACCAGCTGTGGCATCGCCAGTTAAGTCAGTCGTCGCATAAACGGCTGGATTGCTTAAAGTTAAAATACTCAGAGCAAGTGTTAGTTTTTTCATTCGCTTGTCCATAAGTTGAAACAATATTAAGAGGAAGAAATTTTTTCTGTTGATTATACCCAAAAATCATCAATTGGGCAAGTTTTTTTCAATTTATCAAGGGGGTTTCAACTGGATTTATCAATCCTTTTTCCACCAGGATATATCTAGCTCACCCTTTATTTTTTCTGCGTTACTGAGCTTCTTAAAAAAGTGATGGCCTGTTTCTTTTTCCACTTCTTTAACCGACATGACATGGTTCCACAATTCCCTAGCATTGACGCTTTCGTTAGGCAAAATAAATCCGATGCAACGTTTATGTTTAAAGGAGTAAACCACTTTGTAGAAACTTTTCGGAAGGGGAATATCGTTAATCTGTTCAGGTTTTTTGTCATATAAAGGGCCAGTGATAATGATTAATTTACCCTTCGTATGCGTCCATCCTCGGATAATTCCTTCCAGACTTCCCCACGCCCGACGATTTAATTCGGGACGCTGTAATACGATATTTGACATCAGAAAAGTTTGATTGTTGCTGTAACGACTGAAGTCAATGGCTGCATTCGGCGCGAGATGACCTTTGTCATAACCTGTATTTCTAAAATCATCCGGTTGTACGCGATATTCCTCTGGTACATCTGAATCAGCATCAAAGCAATCGCCTCTTTCGACATCAACCCCGATAGAATGTTTGGAAATCACATAAGAAGCCCATAATGCTGCTTTGTATTTATAGCTATAACCGACACTGTAGCCATCACGATCTAGTACTAAATCTGTTTTACAGGGCGCACCGAGTTTTCTATGGTTCCTGAATACAAATATCCAGGTATAGGTTTTATGACGATTAGGCCATAGGTAGGCAGAAAACACATAATGTGCTGTTGCTCCAGCTATTGCGCTACTTACGCCAATTAAAATACATTTTAATTCCATTATTATCTACGATTCATTCAATAGTTAAAAAATTTAAAAACATAGTAACTACTCAGCAGTTAGCCTTGAAATCAATTTCAAGGCTAAAAGCTAAAGTCTGCTAAAGCAGACTAATTTTGAGGTTTAAGTTTTTCTTCAAAAAACTTAAACCTCGAAAAGAATTTAGCGGGCTTTAGCCTGCTTTTCGAGGTTTTCGTTTTTTTGAAAAAAAAACTAAAAC
>JAGLHR010000379.1 GCA_023143415.1 Thiomargarita sp.
ACCCTACATAACGACCACAAAATTTGGTAATATACAAAAAATTTAATAAAAAGGTCAACATAAGCGAAGGTGATTTACATAAACAGTTTTAAAATCAAACAGTTACATAACTAAAATTCAAACATAATCGTTACCGTTTCAAATCCCGAAGATTGCTATTATGGCAACCAATTCAAATAGTGTAATGACTATCAGCATATAAGCAATCCGCCTTCCCATCGGTTTCATTGATTGCCATTGGCGCATATACCAGCGAAAGGGCGGAAACCATGAGTAGCGTTGCCAATTTTTTAGATAGCGGTGTAATTCTTGCCCCCATTGTTCTAGGCTATGATCAACTTCTGCCAAACGTTGAGTACGTTCTGCAACCGGTAATTTACTGTAATCGTCAATAATAACGAGGAAAGATTCTTTCGAGTTTGCTTCAATGTTGATAAAAGTGGCAGATTTGAGTCCTTCATTATAGGTGATTTTGAAACCTTTTTCAGTTTCCTCTAAATGGATTTCTGTGGCGATTTCCAGCCCATTGCTGAGGTTATTGGCTTGAAAAAAGTAGTGGTTATAGCCGATTTTCCGCCATTCGGTAAATTCCAGCATCGGATTAATGCGATATAAACGTTCCAAATCACGGCAAAATTCACGCAACTCCTCTACCAATAAAGGAGTGGAAATGCGCACCCAAGCGACATCTTCACTAGAAATCGGGGAGATTAAATCAGTCATTGCGAGGGTACGGAATAATCAGTAGGGGAATAGAGATGGCGTGTATTAACGTTTCACAGTACAATCGTGATTTGAGCCCTTCTTTATTTTTTGGACGGGGTGAACCCATCACGACTAAGTCAAAGCGGAAATCGTTAGCAATTTTGAGCAAAGATTCTGCGGGTTCGCCTAATATAAGTTCATAACGATAGGCAATATTTTGCGCCTTAGCTTCCGCGCTAACCCGATTTATATTTTCCTGAATTTCTTTTTCTAATTCGCCCTCTAAATATTGTCCATAGCGAATTTGGGTTATGGCATTATTGAGCCAGTCATCTCCTAACATACCTTTCCAAAATTCGGGTACGATAATCAGGTGATGTAAAGTGGTGTCCGGTTGGCAAAGTTTAAAAGTGGCTACTTCTGCCGCGCAAGCCCCTGTGGTGCCATGACTGGCTAAGAGAATATGTTTGTAGTTCATAGAGTAAAATGGTGAATGATGAATGATGAATGATGAATGGAGAATGATGAATGGAGAATGGAGAATGGATTGAATATTTCATAATTCGTAACGATTCAGCCTTGAAATACAAATGGAGTACATTCGAGGTTTGAGTATGGTAGGTCGGGTTAGCTTATCAAGCGTCGCGTGATAACGTAACCCGACATTTACCTGCCCTGTGTCGGGTTACGGCGCAAAAAAATCTAACCCGACCTACTTAGCTTTGTTAATGAGGAAGGTGGGCAATAAAAGGACTTTGCCCACCCTACATGACTTATCAAGCGTCGCGTGATAACGTAACCCGACATTTACCTAATAAATCGCCTGCCTGTGTCGGGTTACTTTGCGGCGCCATCTAACCCGACCTACTTAGCTCAAACCTCGAAACCATTAAGCATTAACCAACTATTCAAACGATTTTGTACTTCTTCAATACCAACACTCTTTAAGACGGAAAAAAGTTGTACACTGCTTTCCCCCGATAAAGTGGCTAAATATTGGCGTACTTTTTCTTGCACCGCGTTGCCCTTGCCACGACTGATTTTATCCGCCTTAGTAAGCAGTATATGTACAGGCATATTAGAAAGGTTACACCAATTAAGCATTTGTTGATCAAATTCCGTTAGCGGATGGCGTACATCCATCATCAGTACCAGTCCACGTAAACTCTGGCGTGTCTGTAAATAACGTTCTAAAGTTTCTTGCCAGTGCAGTTTGACTGCTAATGGTACTTTGGCAAAGCCATAACCGGGTAAATCGACTAATCGGTGCTGTTCATCATCTAATTTAAAAAAATTAATTTGTTGAGTGCGTCCAGGCGTTTTACTGGTACGCGCTAATTTTTTTTGGTTGGTAATCGCATTAATTGCGCTTGATTTTCCCGAATTGGAACGCCCAGCAAAAGCGACTTCAAACCCGCTATCATCAGGGAGTTGGTTCACTTTATGGGCACTGAGCCAATAACTGGCTCTTTGGTAAATTGCTGAAGTCGTTTTCATGTTTTTCATATATTAATGAAGACTGGTAAAAGGAGAATAAATGTACTACCAACTCCCAATTCACTTTTCACTTGAATATAACCACCCATGATTTCCGTAAATTGTTTAGTAATAGTGAGTCCCAATCCCGTACCGCCATAGCAGCGAGTTGTAGAACCATCTGCCTGCGTAAAGGGTTGAAACAGTTTCTCTTGTTGTTCTTCCGTCATGCCAATACCCTCATCAATCACATCAAAACTTATCCATTTTTCATTTTCTTGAGTTTGATGGGCTATTTTAAAACAGATAGTCGCCTCTTTTGTAAATTTTGCGGCATTACTCAGCAAATTTAAAAGTATTTGGCGCAATTTTGTGGCATCCGTTTGTATTTTTCCTAATATATCAGGCACTTCTATTTTGAAGATATTCCTATTTTTTTCCATCAAGGGGTGAACGGTACTCACCACTTCATCGACAATTATTTTAAGATCGATTTCTTCAACAAACAAATCCATTTTGCCCGCTTCGATTTTGGACAAATCAAGTACCTCATCAATCAATTCCAATAACTGTTTACCCGAAACGTTAATTTTTTGTAAATCTGGAATAAAATCCTCAATTTTGAGTTCGGTGGCATCTTCTTTTAATATTTCACTATAACCAATAATGGCATTCAAAGGGGTACGCAATTCATGACTCATGTTAGCCAAAAATTGGCTTTTAGCAATGTTTGCGTCTTCAGCCGCTTCTTTAGCTGTTTTGAGTGCATTTTCGATCTGTTTGCGCTCATTAATCTCTTGATTCAGCAATTCATTCGCTTCTGATAATTTAGCCGTGCGTTCTTCAACCTTCTCTTCTAGTTCTTGCTTATGTTGCTGATCTTGTTCAATAAAACGGATATAAGATTTAATTCTAGCAATTAATTGTGGTTTATCAATCGGTTTTGTGAGATAATCGGCGGCACCAACTGTAAAGCCTTTTTGTTGAAAGTCATCCGATTTATAAGCCGCAGTGAGAAATACAATGGGAATATGTCGCGTTTTTTTCCGTGAGCGGATGGCTTGAGCCGTTTCAAAACCATCCATTTCAGGCATTTGTACATCAAGAATAATCAACTCAACTTCTTCAGACAGGAGTATTCCCAACGCTTCCATTCCAGATGAGGCTTCCAAGATGTTTACTTCAAGATATTCGCTAATTAGAGTGTGTAAAGTAAAAAGATTGTTTTTATTATCATCTACAATAAGTACATTAATTGGTTTAGTCTTTGACATGATTTCAATTATTAAGTAACTGATGAACCTCTTGCAAAACTCTTGGGCATAAATATTGGCGTTTTGTTTGCAAGTCATTCTAATTATTATATCCTTTTTTAGCTCTGAAAATGACAATTTTTTATCAGTATTCTACAGGATATTTTTTATTGGTTGAAAGTAATTTAAATCAATAAATTATGTAATGACTCAGGGCAACCACAAGGGATTGCCCCTACATCAGGGCAACCACAAGGGATTGCCCCTACGACATAAGAATATTGTTGTAGGGGCAATCCTTTATGGTTGCCCTGAATTGTAGGGGCAATCCTTTATGGTTGCCCTGAGTAGTTACGAAAATGTTTTGTAAAAAATGGAGTTCGAGGTTTTAGCTTTGTAAAAAATATGGAGGAG
>JAGLHR010000038.1 GCA_023143415.1 Thiomargarita sp.
TTCGAGGCTAAAGTTTTTTTAAAAGAAAAAACTTTAGCCTCGAATGCTTTCAGCCTTGAAATTGATTTCAAGGCTGAGTAGTTACAGAAATTTAATCCAAAAGATCAACAGGTTCGCTTTTGGAGGCATAAAAAGCGGCTATAATCGCAACAAACATTGTCAATGAAATCACAATTAGAAATACATTAGCAAAAGCATATAAATCTAAACTCATGGAATTGACAATCGTTGTAAATTCTGTAACACGCTGTTCTGATGCGGATTGCAAAAAATGACGTGCGACGGCAAAAACACCACTGCCGACACCAATTGCCGTAATAGACGCTAATATGGTTAACAACATATATTCACAAACCAGCACTAGGCTCACAAATAATTTAGAGTAACCAAGCAAAAATAACTGTGCCATTTGTCGCCGTCGCCTATCCACATTACTTTTCGCTAATGCGCCAACGGCTAATAATATGAAGAGAACAGATAGTACAACAGTTAAATTAAATAAAATCGAAAGTCTTTTATCTTGCCGTTCTAATTTCTTGATGGCATAAATGTTATAACTCACATTATAACTGGAATGATTTTTTCTGAGTTGCTGAAATAAAGGCTTGACTTCTTCCACCTGATTCGCATAAAAAAGTACTTCATCATAATCAATCCGAGGATTGATTGGCAAAAATCTAGCGGAATCAGACATAAATTGAGCAATCTTATTAGCGACATTTTGTAATCTAAATACCGCAAGTGGCGTGCTATAAAAAGGGCAGTCTTTCCCTTGAGGGCATTGATAATAAGCGGTAATAAAGACAGGTATTGAAACCTCACCAATCTGCATAAACGTTTTTCCCAATTTGGCAACACCATAAGGGGCGACTATATCAATTCCCTTTTCTGATAGTCCATCTGTCCAAAAATTGATTTTTTCTCCACCATGTTGATTTTGCAACTCAGAAATCTCTGGCAATAAATCATACGATTGTGAAGTAATACCAGATAATTGGAAACGTGGTACTTTATCCAACTTCACATTTAAAGAAATTTTAGGAACGACAGCCGCAGATGGACAAGTTTGCACATGATGAGAGAGCCGCGCTTCACAATCTCCTTTCGTTTCTTGAATTTGAACATGCCCTTCCAATTCATCAATTTTGGTGAGCGTGACTTGATAGCGATTGATATTGCTTAAAAAATGTTTACTTTCAATCACTTTATAATTTTCTGCTTGCAATCGTTTAATGATTTGCTGTTCTGAATGACAACGATTCTTGGGAAAATCAATGAAACAGTGCATGGTTTCAAATTTGGGCAAACTGTATTGAATTTGATCTTCAACAACAGGTAATTTGAGGGATTCTGAACCTAAACCCACTGAATATTTTTTCAATTCAAATCCCAATTTTGTGCTGACATAAATTTTACGCCCTGGCATGGTTTGTCGCGCAACAACGCGAAATTTTTCTTGTAGAGGAATATCATTGATTGAGAGAGTCAATAAATCCCCTGTAAATTCTGTGGAATTTTTTTGCCACAAATCTTTCCATTCTGTTTTCCCATAGAGCATTTCACCCAAACTATTTGAAATAATGACTTCAAATAGCCCAAAATCGGATGAGATTTCTGGTTGGATTTGTAACGCTTGGGTTCTTGGATCGTCAGGTATTAACGTTTCGAGCGTTAGGATTTGCGAACCTACTGATCCTTCAACCATGACAACAGACTTATAATTGCCAACCATCTGGTGTGTTGGATATTCCGACTTTAACTTCTGGAGAAATTCATTATCCAGCTTATCCTGTATATCAGCATCAGCTTGTTGGAGTGTGATTTCTCTCGCATTATTCTCCTTCTCCACTTGAGCCTTGACTGCGACATAGACGCGATTTTTAATAGAACCCAAAATAAGTGGTGTAGAAAACAAGGCAGTAATCACAAGGATCACAACGATACTATGCGCCAAATCAACTCGCACACCTTGTATCAATAGTTCTTTCAATAAATGCCAGCGATTGGATAAATTACTCATCATATTTCATACCTTTTTGTGGAGTACCTGTAGAGTTTGTGGAGTTCAACGCTTCAGCGGAGTTCAACGCTTCAGCTTTGAATGTAAACACCTCGAAAATAATTTAGCGGGCTTTAGCCTGCTTTAGGAACGTGCATGAAATAACTAGGGCAACCATAAAGGTGTGCAGCCTACATCAATTGAGATATCGTAGGGGTAATCCCTTGTGGTTAAAAGTGGTCAAAGTTATTTCAGGCACGTTCCTTAGCTATACTGTACACGGGCATAACTTAAACTTTTATGTAGGGTGGTTTCGAGGTTAAAGTTTTTGTGAAGCAAAAACTTTAACCTCGAAAAGTGTTTTTTTTGCCCACCTACCTCATTAAAAAAAGTTTTTCAGGCAAAAGTTTCGCGGAGCGAAACTTTTGCCTGAAAGTTTGTTCCCGCGCTGAGTATATCAACCTTGAAATTGATTTCAAGGCTGAGTAGTTACAAAATACCAAAATATTTACCCGGAAAAAGAGGTTTGTAAAAGAGTTGAAATGCCGATGCACACCACGTTTGCCCACCCTACATGGCTAAGAGTGACTAGATTTATCTTGTTTAAGTGGATCAAGCACTGATAAATCCTCAATCCATTCAAAATCCTTGATATTAGATGTTACCAATGTCAAACGATAAATTAAAGCTGTTGCTCCGATAATAGCATCACCTAAGGACATTTTCTTCTGTTGTCTTAATGCCAATGCTTTTTGAATCACGGCATCAGAAACCGGCAGCACAGCTGTCATTTGAAAAAAAGTCTGAAAATACTATTTGTTTTCCGGTGTGAGTTTATGATAACCCAATACTTCAATTAGACTGATCGTTGAAACGGAAAGCGAATATTGCGCCAAAAATTTTCTCAATTGACTATATTCTGGTATTGCCGCATAGATAACCGTATTACTATCTAGTAACATTAATATTCCCTCCCAAATAATGGACGATCTTGACGCATTTCACGTTGCCATGCGACTGGATCATCAATACCTGGTCCACCGTTATTTGCTATCTTTTGTAGTATATCAACCATTTTTTTGCCGGGTAACTCAGGTTTTTTAACCGGTAATTCTTCAAGCAGAGTGACATGAACAGACACTGTAACATGATTCAAATGTGCCGGTATTTCATCAAGCCATTCTAGCTGGTTATTTTTTAAAACCGCTTTATAAGTCGTTAACATTTTTGTGCGCCTCATCACATCAAATAGTCAAATCAAGAATTATTTCATGAGCTTTTAGGTAAGAAATAACTATTCAATTTCTTCAACCTGAAATTCAGTATAACAGATTAACGCAATAAACAATGACTTAAACAATCCATTCGAGGTTTGAGTTTTTTTGAAAAAAAACTCAAACCTCGAAATTGAAATCTCATCATCAACCTTGATTTCGCTCTGCTCGTTACGGCGTTTCCATAAAAAAAGTCATGTAGGGTGGGCAACGTGGGTGCAACGGCACACTTTTAATGAGGAAGCCGTTGCACGAAAAGGACTTTGCCCACCCTACATGACTGAGTACAACGGATTGAGGAAATCAACGGATTTTTAATCTGAGATTGGTTTCGAGGAAATCAGTTGCTCCCATTCAACGGGTGACAAAATCCGTTGTTTTCTGAAATCCGTTGTACTTAATTAGTCATGTAGGGTGGTTTCGAGGTTTTAGTTTTTTGAAGAAAAACTAAAACCTCGAAAACGTCTTTTTGGTGCAACGGCACATTAATGAGGAAGCCGTTGCACGAAAAAGGACTTTGCCCACCCTACCTGACTACCTGACTAAAAATCACAATAATACCTCTCTGATAACATCAGGACGTTTATCAGCAATTTCGATCAAGCACATTACATTGGCTGGTGGATTGTGATGTCCTTGCTCCCAATTACATAATGTCCCGATTGGTGTACGAATTAGCTGTGCAAAATGAGATTGTGACAATCCTAATTTTTTTCGCGCTGCTCGTACCATTAATTGCTCTGGTGTATGTACACAGGCTGATTTACCCTCTATCATTTCTTGCAAGGATTCTCGGATATCAGGCAATGATTCACCTGCGTCAACTTCTATTGCTTTAGCTATTTTTTCAATATCCATCATTTAGCCTCCTTAATTTCACGTCGAGAAATATTTTCTTGCTCAGACTTTTTATAAATCGCTATTAAAATTATTTTGCCTTGTTCTGAGTGGATTGGCGCGGGGCAAAGCACTTGCAAAAATGGCTTCCCTGCCATTTTCGCTCTTGGCCCACCGCACCAGGATGGAATGCTCTGGCCGTCCTGTGTCCGCTGTCCTTGTCCCAAAGGGACAAGACCCAGCTACCCCAATGACTCTACGCCGTCTTGCACTTTTCAAAAGCTCTGGCTACCAGAGACTACTCGC
>JAGLHR010000380.1 GCA_023143415.1 Thiomargarita sp.
AGAAAAAACTGTCCGAACCATTGAAGTAAATAAGCTGCACCCAATCCACAAATTTGATTATTTGGATTTTTCATGACATGACCTTCAAAACTAAATTCAAAAGCGAGGGATTTGTCTAGGGCTAACGGCAATTCAAATAAGAAGGGACTTTTAAAAACAAGTGTCCGTAAAAATCGCGGCGACATCGACTTTGGGATCATTACTGTGCTAATGAGTAGGGGCTAATTCAGTGGCATGAAATTCTTTGTGAGTACGCAAGACTCTTTTGAGACGACCAATATTGGGTGAACGCAATGTATTAATCAATTGGGACATGCGTTACTGTGTGAATATATTGAGCCGGTTGAGCAAATGAGAGCTCATTTAAAATCATTTCAAAGTCCATTGAGATGCTCAGATTACACCGAACTCGGCTCAAGTAATCTCTCTAAACTTTTATCCCACTCATCAAAAAAACCATCTGGCCATTGATCAAGGCGACCATCACGATTAACTTTTGGTGAAATAATCTCACTACCCATGTCATCAGGTTTATTAGATCGTTGAAAAAAGTGTAAATTGACTTCTTCTGGTTTAAGTAGCCCTGCATGGACAGCAATCCGAATACCATTAAGCACATGATCACTATGTGTTTCGACAACAACTTGAATCCCACAACTTGCAGCACGAGCAATCAATTCCCCCATTTTTGCTTGTCCTTGGGGATGCAAATGGGCTTCTGGATTTTCTAACAACACTAAAGCACCAGGGGATGATGACAGTAATGCTACAATAACCGGTAACACAAAGGTAATACCAAAACCGACATTGGTTGCACGGTATTGGGCTTTCCTTTGTTTAGGAAAAGAATACTGTAAATTTATCAAATCCATGCGGTGATTATCTGTCAAATTTAGGCGTATACCAGGACTGATTTGATTTAACCATGCTTCGACTTGCAAGTTCAGCGTTTGAGATTTGACTCCCGGAAATGCCAATTGAGAACTGCAAATATCATTTCCACCTAACAGTTAAAGCAACGGTATAAGCATTAAGATCGTTATCAAAAATAAAAGGAGAATGCGTAGCCGCTATCTATGAGACAATGACATTGTGGAGATTCAAGAACATCGGGTAAAAGCCTCTTTTGCCATTCCATTGATATTGATAATTCAGGTTCATCAAAGATAACAATATTTTTTTGTGAGGATAAGATCATATTCATTTTCTATTTGTTTAATGCCCTCAGCTAATCTTCTATGAACCTTTAGAAAATTTTTCTTGGTTTGTTTTAAAGTCACACCGCCTAATTCTGTTGCTAATTCAAGATCAATATTAATGAGTTCAAGGTGAGAAGCAATCATATCAAGTTTGCCCTTAACCTTTGAATTGATTTTTTTTTGCGTAAAAATAAGCTCTTTTAAATTGAGCGAAGTCTTGTCTTCAAAAGATTCAAACCAATCTTTTATCGTTTTCGATTCAGAAAATTCTGCCAACCATTCTTGTGGCGTAATAAATGAAAAGGTAAGACTTGCTTGCGGATCCAAATCAATTAATAGGATATTTCGACCACGCCGCGCTAATTCAGCAGCAATATTCGCTGTCAATGTGGTTTTTCCAACGCCGCCTTTATAATTTATAATAGAAATTGTACGCATTATTTTTTCCTAAATAGGTTGGGTGGGCAATAGCCCACCCCTTCAAAGTATCAAAATCATCAATATTAATCGTGTTTTTACTATGAAAGAGTACCACGAAAAAAACACCATCTTAGGGTGAGCAATGACATTGCCCACCTTATGCTACGCTTCGCGAAAGTTATTCCCTTCTCTCATTTGGGAACAAGGAAAAGATATTTACCCTTCAAAAGAGGTTTGTAGTTGAAATGGTGTCAAAAAAATGTTGACCCACCCTGGCTCCTATCTCTTCTCCTCGTAAGTTTGACAGTTCAATGACGGCACCATATTCAATAAATACATCATAGAATCTGTCATAATCCTCACCCCAGTAAATCATAACACATGCCATAGGTGCTCCCTTACCGGCATCTGAACCATTTTCAAGGAATTTCAGTCTCGTGTCATAGAGAAAACATAAGGCTTTCGCCTGTCCGAAAACGTTCTGTTTCCAATGTCCTGTGTTTGTCGCTACCGGAACCAAAGCCAATATTTCTGAAGCATATTTTTTGTGAGTAAAAACACACTTTGCCAACCAATTTTTTATTGTTGTCCCTCTTTCTCTGTCAGCACCATAAGGTGGATTCATATAAATGGTGGGATAGTTCCAATCTTTTCCAAGTCCGTCATTTTGTGGAAGCATGAACTCCGTTTCCGCATGCACTATGGAATATTCATTTGAGCAAGGATCTAATGCGACAGAGCCGCCAAAAAAACGCTTTATGGCTTTTACATATTTTGTGGGAGTTCCCCAACTCTGACTTTGAGAATTGACGGTTCTTCCCGCACTCATAGTATTTCTTTCCAGTTTTTGAAACGTAACTCTGTTAGTTCGCTTTTTAGTTCAGTAATGGTTTTTCCTTCCGGTGCAATGACGTTAAACCAACCTTCAATTTCATTCAATTTGTCGGAAAAGTATTTGAGCAGCACAGCGTCTGCTTCAAAGTCCATCCTAACCTTTGTAAAAATGTTTCGCTTTTTGATAGCAGTGTAACTGCTTTTGAAAGCTTCTTGCGCCTTGACATATTCACTTGTAGGATTGAGCAATAACTCATCAATAAATTGTGCAAGCCCATTCTCCGATTATTTATGTACAGGTACTTACCACGAAAAAAATATCAAAAGCGGGTGAGCAATGACATTGCCCATCCTACTTCTTCTTGGCTAGCTGTTTAAAAGCCCTTATCCAATTTAAAGGACGCTTAGGACCAAATTTCTTCTGTAAATCCGCCAAGGATTCATAAGCACGATGCGAAACAATTTTCTGTGCGGTTTTCGTACCAATATCCTTTACAGAAGTTAAGTCAGAACTTTTGTCATTGATAAAGTTGATAAAGTCAGTCGTATCTTGAGAATTAATGACGGTTTCGTTGAGCTTTGACAATAACATGGTTTGTTCAAGCCATTGGGAAGCTTCCGCTTGTTGAGCGGCAATGAGGAAAACCCATATATCTTTAAGTCCGGCTGACTTTGCCGCTTCATAGATAGGTAATCCCGTTAACAAACGATATTTATCTTCTGAGTCTGTTAAACAAACAACTGGGAGAACTGAGTTAAGTCCTCTTCCTTTAAGTGATTCGGAAGCTTTGTTCAGAATCTTTTTTTGAACTCCAGAACTTCCTTCTATTTCTATCTGATTTGGAAATAGCACGTAGGGTTGTGTTTTAATGTATTCTTTAATTCTTGCCATCTTGCATTACCTTATTAGGGTTCTAATGAATCGATCCGTTCCACCAATTCATCAGTAATATCCCGTAATTGTTCAGCTACCTTTCTTGCTCCAGTTTCATTCTCTGCATATAAAGATAGAGGCATTCGTTCATTGGATGCTTTTCCAACATAAGTTGAGCGGTTAAATTTTGAAAAAATTGGAAAATCAGGAAAATTACTTTTTATAAAACCCTGAATCGTGTTGTTAAGGTTATCTCTTCCAGGTTGATCTGTCATCATGGGAATAATACCTAGAATATCCCCGCGCTTTTGTCTAGTATCATCTTGAACATCCAAGATATTTTTGCGAGTGGTTTGTATCCCATGAGCAGATAAATATTCCATTTGTGATGGAATAATAACATATTTAGCCGCATACAAAGCATTCCAAGTAATTACGTTATAACTTGGAGCGGTGTCCATTATCACATAATCATATTCAGTTGCCAATTTTTGAAGACGAATATTGAGAAATTTTGCTGCGACTGGACTATTGGGTAACTGTTCTGGAGCCGTGCGGTAACTACCCGGTAACACATCAATCTTTCCCCCTTCTTCTGATTCTATATGAAACCAATTTGAAGCCGGATAAATACAATCCATATATTCTTCAAGAGATTCATCTTCTCTATTTTGGAGAAAATCTATAATCTCTTTCCGATCTTTAAAAGAATCCAAAATTTTTCTGAATTCTTTGACACTGGAAACTTTCTCAATCTCATCGGCTTTATTAACGCCTAGCGATAGACTGGCATTCGCCTGATCATCCAAGTCAACAACTAAAACTCGGTTGCCTTGCCTAGCTAATTCGTATGCAATATTTATGACTAATGTTGTTTTACCAACTCCACCTTTAGAGGTATGAATTGCAATAGTACGCATAACTATTTTCCTATAATGCTATCCAAAAAAGTTTTGAGGAATGTTGCTATTGGTTTAACTTCTGTAGGGTTTTTTATCTCAAATCGTTCTTGCAATTTTGCTCGCCCCCGTATAAATTCATAAGCTTCAATTAAAAAAGGATCAATGAGTATGCCAAATTTTACCTTTGAATAACGGAGATACATATCTAACTGAAAACGTGCGCTGCTATTATTATCAATGCGTTTATTAGCAGATTTAACTTCAATTAGAAAATTGATATTTCTTCTACGATCTTCTATGAAAAAATCTGCGGTACTTGGAGTTGGAGAATTTTTTTTGTCAGCTTTGGGAATTGTTATTGAAAATTGTGGATACCAGTGGGAGAAATCACTCATTTTTGATAACCCTGCCTCTTCTAGTATTTCTTGAACTAAGTGTAGAGAGACATAAGCTTCATTGTTCCAGTCTGAAGATAAAAGCATGTTGATCACCTGTTTTATTAACGTAAGGTGAGCAACGCTGTTGCTCACCACAATCAATTACCCCTTCAAAGTATCAAAATCTTCAACATTAATCGTGTTTTTACCACGAAAGAGTACCACCAAAATAGCTAAACCAATGGCGGTTTCCGCAGCCGCTACGGTGAGTATAAAAAACACAAAAACTTGCCCTGCAATATCGGCATTAAAATAAGAAAAGGCGATGAAATTGGTATTGACTGATAACAGCATCAGTTCAATACACATCAGTATAATTAGGAGATTTTTACGGTTAAGAAAAATGCCTGCGATACTCAGGCAAAATAATACCGCACTTAAAATGAGAAATTCGTTTAATCCGGGCATATTTAATCCTTTGTTTCAGATGGCATTTTTACAATTTTTATCCGATCTTCACGACGTACTGAGACTTGTTCTTCTGGTTTTTGGTATTTTGCTCGCGTATGTGGGCGCATTGTTAAAGCAATGGCGGCAATCATGGCAACTAATAAAATGGCGGCTGCGATCTCGAAAGGATAAACGTATTCTGTGTATAACACCATTCCTAATGCTTGAGTATTTGGCACCGCTGCGAGGGCAGTTGCCGCTTCTGGTGTGGGTAGCTTATGCCAGGCACCGATAACGAGTATAATTTCGAGTAAAATCACCGCACCGACAAATGCTGCAATAGGAAAATGGCGTACAAAGCCTTCTCGTAAGGAGTTCACATTAATGTCAAGCATCATTAAGACAAATAAGAACAATACCATAACAGCACCGACGTAAACTAAAATCAGCGCTATGGCTAGAAATTCTGCTTGTAATAATAGCCAAATCGCTGCCGATGAGAAAAACGCTAAGACAAGAAATAAAGCGGCATGAACGGGATTTTTAACCGTAATGACGCGACTGGCTGCAAATATCAATATGAGAGCGAACAAGTAAAAAGTAATTTTTATCATACATTGATCCCATTTTCATTCCGTTTTCGTTTTGAGGCTAAAGTTTTTTCTTTTAAAAAAACTTTAGCCTCAAATAGACTTTCAGAAAAATGTTTGGATTTAAACCTCAGAGCTTTCCAAAACCTCGGCGGTTTTTCGTGAAACGAGAGTAATTAAGGAATGAGGCTTTAATAATTTCAGAAATTGGAACAGCATTCGAGGCGAAAGTTTTTTCTTTAAAAAAACGGTAACTACTCATGGCAACCATAAAGGATTGCCCCTACAACAATATCTTATTCCGACTGACGAAAAT
>JAGLHR010000381.1 GCA_023143415.1 Thiomargarita sp.
AACATAGTGCGTAACATCAGTTAATTAGTCTGCTTTAGCAGACTTTAGCTTTTAGCCTTGAAATTGATTTCAAGGCTAACCGCTGAGTAGTTACAAATCAATCATTTATTCTGAAAAATTTTCAAATTCTCAAATTCTGATTCAAACAATATAGTTCAAAAACATGATGAGAAAAAAGACGATGAAAAACAAGAAAACGATGAATAGGATACTGATGGGGGCAATCAGTTTAGCTCTTTCAGTATCTGTACTTGAAGCAAATGTATCAGCAGCAGAATTTGTCTCAGCAGAGACTGAGATAGAACTCACAAATGCCTCACCTGTCGCTAAAAGTATCGCGGTAAGGTTACAAGGCACAGAAAGGGAAGAAGTGGCACTGAATACCTTAGGGAGTATGGTTCAGGGTATTCTCCAAAACGCCAAATTAGGCATTGTCAGACTCCCAAGTTCCAATGGTTTTTCGCCCGCAAATGTGACAAAAAAACTGGAAATTCTCATCCACGTGGAATCTCTAGTTGATAAGACAAAACAGCCTTACAAAGTGAATATCACATTACAAGAAGTAGGCACTCAAGGAGTACCTCGTTCTTTTAATTATAGGGAGAACGAACCAGACAAGACTTACCAAGAATTGAAGCAATTCTTGACAAAACATCTTGATCTTCAGCCTAAGAGGAAGAGTGTTATGCCAAGAACGGTACAACCGCTTCAACCGGCTTCTCAACCTCAACCTCAACCGGCACCTCAACCCATCTTACCGCCGCCTGTTGTTGAAGACTCTCAACGTTTTTCTTCCTCTGATACGGAAATACAACTCAAAAACATGACTCCCTCAGTCAAAAGTATTTCCATCAAGTTGCAGGGGACTGAGAGAGAAAAAGAGGTTCTTGATACTGTACATGGTATGGTTAATGATATTTTCAAGGAGTCCAAGTTGGGTATAGTCAGAGTCCCTGTTGCGGGTACTCCGATGACAACACCGGCTCTCAAAGTCTATGAACATCTGGAAATTGTCATCAGCGCAAAATCACCTGAGAAAGAGAAGGAACCTTATCAAGTGGGTATCACTTTGCAGGAAAAGGGCGAGCATGGCAAAACTCAGTATTTTGACTATAAACAAGACGACTGGTGGTTTTTCTTAAAGAAGTTGAAGAAATACTTGACTAAGGAGTTGAATTTGCAACCCAAAAGGTAATCCTACACGATTCAAATGGAGTACAACGCTTTAGCTTTGGGCTGCTTTTTTTTCGCTTTGTATAGGAGTACAACGCTTTAGCTTTGGGCTGCTTTTTTTTCGCTTTGTATAGGAGTACAATGCTTTAGCTTTGGGCTGCTTTTTTT
>JAGLHR010000382.1 GCA_023143415.1 Thiomargarita sp.
AATAAAACCCGAAATTAAACCTGTCAGGTTTGGTTTAAAAGTGTCGGAAGTTATTAAATCCTAAGTCCTTAGAAATCCGATTTTTGAAAAAATTGGATTTCTTAAACATCTTGGAAACATAGTGCGTCACATCAGTTAATAATTCACCATTCACCATTAATCATTCATAATTCACCATTCACCATTCATAATTCACCATTCACCATTAATCATTCATAATTCACCATTTAAAGGACACTAGATTATGGCTAACCTGCCAGGCTTATTGCTCGTTGATGATGACCCATTAATCGGCGAATCTCTTGCCTTTGTATTAAAAGACAGTTTTTCAGTTGATCTGGTTGCGACACGCGATGAAGTTAAACGTTTGCTATATGGACGGGCTATATTACCTCAATTAGCCTTGGTTGATCTAGGCTTACCGCCTTCTCCGCACAGTCCAAATGAAGGATTTGCTTTAATCCCTGAATTACTGAACTTTAATCCGTCAATTAAAATTCTTATTCTATCTGGACAAGATACTCAAGAAAATGTACGTCACGCTTTAACGCTGGGAGCGGTTGATTTTATTCCCAAACCCTGCGATATGGAATTACTGAAGGCGCGGCTGAAACATCAAATGATGATTTTAGACGCTGAACGACATAAGCCACAAGCGGAACAAAAAGAATGTGGACAAATTGGGAATAGCGTCGTCATGGAAACACTCCGCAACCAAATACAACAATTTGCCAATTCACCCTTTTCGGTATTAATTGAAGGCGAATCTGGATCTGGTAAAGAACTGGTTGCACAATGTTTACATACTCAAAGCCAACGATCTAAAGCGCCTTGTTTAATCGTCAACTGTGCTGCTTTTAGCAGCGAATTACTTGAAGCGCAATTATTTGGACATACGAAGGGCGCATTTACTAGCGCAATTACCGCGCGTTCAGGTTTTTTTGAAGAAGCCACCAAAGGCAGTTTGATACTGGATGAAATTGGTGAAATGCCGCTACAACTTCAATCTAAGCTATTGCGTGTCTTAGAAAATGGAGAATATTATCGGCTCGGTGAAACCAAAGTTCGCAAATCTCAAGCAAGAATTATCGCCTCTACAAATCGCAATCTGCGTGCAGAAGTGATAAAGGGACAATTTCGGAACGATTTATATCACCGCCTCAGCGTGTTGACAATCCAAGTTCCCACGTTAAGTGAACGTGAAGAAGATAAATTGCTGTTATTACAGCATTTTCAACAGTTTTATTCAGAAATGGGTACTTTATTCAGGTTGGATGAAGAAGCGAAAGAATCCTGGCAAGCGTATGACTTTCCCGGTAATATACGCGAATTACGCAATATTGTCATTCGTCTCGGTGCAAAATACCCTAACCAGTTAATTAAAAAAATCCAATTAGAAAAAGAGTTAGAAAGCAATTTGACTCACAAATCAGTTGATGATAACAATTCTGAGGAAAGCATTATTCACCAATTGAATGATGGCGATTTTTCTTTAGATAAGATGTTACTTGATTGGGAACATCGTTACATCAATGCAGCCCTCAAAATCAGTGACGAGAATCTCAGTCAAGCCGCCCGTATTTTGGGTATTAATCGCACAACCTTGTATAGCAAAATGCAGCGTTTAAGTAAGAACAATCTTTCTTAATAGAATGTATTACGAATATTTCGGCTTAAACTACCCCCCTTTTAAAATCACCCCCGACACCCGACTGTTTTATAGCGGTAGTGATCGGGGGTTAGTGCTAGAGGCTTTAATTTATGCCATTAAAAGCGGGGAAGGCATTATCAAAGTGATCGGTGAAGTCGGTAGCGGCAAAACCATGTTATGCAGAAAACTAGAGGAAATGCTACCCAAACGAATAGAAATCGTCTATATCGCCAATCCTCATTTGCCACCAGACATGATTTTACATGCCATTGCTATTGAAATGCGTCTTCCTATCACGCCAGAAGACAACCGTCTCCAAGTCATGCACAGATTGCAGACGAGTTTATTAGAAAAACATGAAAATAATCAACAGGTTGTCGTGTTTGTTGAAGAAGCACAGGGGATGCCATTAGAAACATTAGAAGAAATTCGCTTGCTGAGTAATTTAGAAACGACGCGCAATAAATTATTACAAATTGTCTTATTTGGACAACCCGAATTAGAGACTCATTTATCCATCCCCCAAATGCGTCAACTCAAAGAAAGAATCACCCACAGTTTTTATTTAAAAGTATTAACACGGGCGCATATACGAGATTATTTGCATTTCCGTTTACATACTGCCGGCTATCGAGGAGCACCTATTTTTTCTCCTGCCGCTATTCGTCTCTTAACAAAGGTTTCAAAAGGGCTCATGCGGCGAGTTAATATTTTAGCGGATAAAGCATTATTAGCGGCTTTTGCCAATGAAGTACACCTCATTCGCCCTAAACATATTCGGTTAGCGGCGCGTGATAGTGGATTTCCTTGCCCACGATTTTCAATCGGCACTGTGATAACGCCATTCATTGTTATTGCCCTCACTCTTGGATTTTGGTTTTCTCCCTATAGAGAAACGCTTTGGAGATTATTGATAGAAAAAATAACCGTTTCAATGACTTACGATTTTTCAACCATAACAAATTCAAATTCATCAACAGTACAAAAAACGATTCCACACACTTTGCCTTCCATAGAACCTCTTTTACAGCAACGCCTTCAAGCCACTGAAGAATGGTTAGCTAAGGCGAATAAGCAGTATTATAGTATTCAAATTATGCAAACGGCTGGAAATAAAACGGCAGATTTAGCCAAATTTTTACGCCAATCAGAAATGCAAGCGTTATTAGAAGAGTTATATATTTATCGTGTGAACAGGGAAGGGGAATTTTTTTGGGATGTAGTCTATTCAGAATTTGCAGATGTTGAAAGTGCGATGGCGGCGATAGCGACTTTTCCTGAAATTTTACAACGCAATAAACCGTTTTTACGTAATATCGCCACGCTAGGCGGGGAATTGCGATGAATGGTGAATGATGAGATTTTCTGGTCAAGTTTATAAGGACGGTCAATTTTGGCTGGCGGAAATTCCGATTCTTGATGCCATGACACAGGGATACACTCGGAATGAAGCATTTTAAATGGTTTCGAGCTTTCCGCTTCAAAAAACGGAAACCTCGAATTGATTTTTCATTAGGAATGGATGAAATTACTAAGTCAAAGTTAAAACTAGACCTGGCAGGTTCAAAAGAAAACCTGCCAGGT
>JAGLHR010000383.1 GCA_023143415.1 Thiomargarita sp.
GCGCGTGAAATATCCAATACCTGCCAGGTTTTTAAAACCTGGCAGTTCTATTTTTTACCGTACTTTAAGTGTGGTTGGCACCCCAGTGGTAATAATCGTACCATTATTTGTACGATAACCAAAATCGAACTTAGCTTCACTGGTGGGTAAGCCCTCCAATACTCCCAAGTTATAAGGTCCTATCACCTTAGATTCACCTGCGACTATGGTATGAGTCTCAAATGCTTCTATTGTTGCTAGAGATTCATCCCACATAACGAAACCAGACGTACCAGATACTTGATACCATAACTGTAGTTCAACTGGTGGAGGCAAATAAAGATTAAGCAGTATAATGATATCAACCTCTTCTCCAACATGGGCTGGATCAAAACGAATAACCTGCGTTATAGTGATTTCTCCTCCGTCATAAATCATGGTACCTTGATATGGACTACCCTCTTCTGACCAACCACCAGAGAATTTGGCTTTTGAAGTCCCTAAAGTACCATCTGCTTTTGTCACAATCAGACTGCCTGTTGTTATTGGTAATGGCTTACATTCGTCATCAACCCAGACATTTCCCTTAGCTGTACATTTTTCTGGTTCCACAACAGTTGGTTCGTCGGACTTAAAGTATTTCCCTTCATTATCATTGATTGCCACGTTTCCAGCGTTATCTACTGATTGAATGAAAAACTCGGTATTGGCATTAGCCGCAAAATTTCCTGACCATGTTTCGCCTCCATTTGTTAGGTTAATACTATTCCAAGTATTTTTACCATCGGTATAAGCCACTACCACTTCTTTAATGGCTGAAGCGTCACTGGTTGTAACCGTTACAATGGCTGTGTTGGCATTTAAACTGCTATTTGTCAGGTAAACCGTTGGTTCTGTCCAATCATTCGCTTGTGCATGGTAATAGAAATCAAAATCCATGTTGTCAAAAATGCGTTGCTGACCTACATTAGGATTGTATTGTCCCGCCGTTGCGACAAGCATGTCTTTTCTTCCCCTATCCAGTTGTACCGTATTGGGTGTAAAAAAAGTCGATGGATACCAATTGGGTGCGGTGAAAGTCCGCTCTGGCGAGATATACCCAGTCGTTGTCTGATAGCGTTGTAGAGGGGGTGCCGCATTAACAATGGTATAGCTACCGCCTCTAAAAACCATGCCATGCAGTGCTTTTTCAGGGTTGCTCACATCTTGAGCCAGTTTAGGCAAAATGGGTTCACCATCACCACCTGTTATCGCCCCATCAAGGGAGTAGAAACTATCGTCAGAAGCAGTTACTACGGCTGTGGTCTTCGCCCAAGTGTAGGCATAACTGTCTTTTTGTAACCCATTTTCTTGAGTGGTTTGGGTTTGACCTGTTGCGATAGCCGAAGCAAGAGGGGTTACTGACGAATTGATTTTGTACATAGGTAAACCGTATAATGTACTTTCTGCTACAATTTTTTCATCATATAGTTTCCAATCAGGATGGTAAGGATCAAGACGGTCAGGATGGCCACCAGCAAAATATTGTATCTTTGCTTCCATTAAAGCTTTACCAAGCGTCCTTTGGGATTTGACTAACTCTTTCGTTAAGTTCCACATCAGTTCTTCAGATAATCCAACACCTATCTTAGTGCCCCATCCATAGCCGGTGTTAGCAATATAGTTAGCCCGCAAAATAGCAAGGCTTTCTGGCAAGTCTAATTCATTTGACACGTTTTGGCCAGAGTGACATCCCATCGTATAAAACAGTGTCCTTGAGAAATCTATTGATGTATTCACAAAATCTTTAGCATAGACTATGCCTTTGGGTGTACCAAACAAATTATAGGCAGCATGATTATTGATAGAAGTGATGTCGTGGTAAGTATTTAAAATTTGCTCCTTAAAATTACTACTTGTCCAACTTTCACCAATCAACGTACAGTTGCTATAAATATCGGCTACTCGCAACGTATTGCAATGTGCTTGTGCCCCATCAGCAAAAGAATCATAGCCCGTCACTGCTGCATCATTAATATTGAGCGTATCATCTGCTAAGAAAGTATCAACAACACCAATAATCTGTGAAGGGCTTTCTATCAATCGTCCACTGGCAATATCAGGTATATAGATTTCTCGTTTTAGATTGGCGCATCCAGGGCAATTTGATGGTTTACGATCCGTATAAAAATCATCAGTGAGTGTCCAAGTATCTGGAGTATCTGTACCATCTTTAATACGATAGAAAGGCATCACTCGGTCGTCTCCCACAATGACTACATTCTCTAAATTGTCATTCCATTGATAAAGAATGAGTTGCTTGATGGCATCAGCGACAGCGTTGGCTTGATTTTTATTGTCGTAGTCGTTACCACGCGCTGCATAAGTGGCTGCCACCGTCGAGTCATTTTCCACTTGGATGACTAAACCTTTTACATCAGGATAATTAGCCAACTCATTTAATTTGCTCACGACTTTGTCAGCCTCAGTGGGGCTGTAAAGTTGGGCTAATTTTTCATGGTTTGTTAAAATAAGAGTATGGGAGTTGACATGGCAATTTAGAAATGTGTTTAGTTGTTCTTGCCAAGTTGTTTCATCATCCCAATTAGCTTGTTTAATAGGCAAGATAGCATAATTGATGTTGGTGTCTTTACAGATTGGATTATTTCTGAGATCAAGATATTCCAATTTTGTTAAGGCACTGAAATCAGGAATCGTACCCGTTAGTTGATTAGAATAGAGCTTAAGATTCAACAAATTAGGCAAAGCACTGAAATCAGGAATCGCGCCCGTCAGTTGATTATTATAGAGATAAAGCCTCTTCAAATTAGGCAAAGCACTGAAATTAGGAATCGCGCCCGTCAGTTTATTACTATCAAGATAAAGCCTATACAAATTAGGCAAAGCACTGAAATCAGGAATCGTACCCGTCAGTTGATTATCAGAGAGAGAAAGCTCCCGCAAATCAGGCGCACTGAAATCAGGAATTGCGCCCGTCAGTTGATTAAGAGAGATACCAAGTATCTCCAAATTAGGCAATCTGAAATTAGGAATCGCGCCCGTTAGTTGATTAGCAAAGAGCATAAGTTTCTGCAACTTAGGTAAAGCACTGAAATCAGGAATCGTACCTGTCAGTTGATTAGAATAGAGCTTAATATCCAACAAATTAGGCAAAGCACTGAAATCAGGAATCGCGCCCGTCAGTTGATTAGAATAGAGCTGAAGCCTTCCCAACTTAGGCAAAGCACTGAAATTAGGAATCGTACCCGTTAGTTTATTCTTATGGAGATAAAGCACCCACAACTTAGGCAAAGCACTGAAATCAGGAATCGTACCCGTCAGTTGATTCTCACCGAGATAAAGCGACTGCAAATTAGGTAAAGCACTGAAATCCGGAATTGCGCCCGTCAGTTGATTATCCTTGAGATAAAGCATCTCCAAATTAGGCAAAGCACTGAAATTAGGAATCGCGCCCGTCAGTTGATTATCATCAAGAAAAAGGTACTTAAAATTAGGCAAAGCACTGAAATCAGGAATCGCGCCTGTCAGTTGATTAGAAGAGAGCAAAAGCTCCTGCAAATTAGGCAAAGCACTGAAATCAGGAATCGCGCCTGTCAGTTTGTTAAAAGAGAGATAAATCTTGGTTACACCACCGTTTTCACAAGTGACACGATACCAACTACAAGGCGTATTCGTCACATTCCACCCTTCATTCTTCTTCCACCCTGCGCCGTTAGTACTATGGTAAAGTTCTAACAACGACTCGCACTCGACTTTAGAAATCTCGGTGACGGCATTGCAATCGGTGGCGGCTTGCGAACTCATGCCCCCTGATAGCAATCCCAGCCCAAGTATTAAGGTTGTGCCCTTTTTCCAAAATGCAGATAATTGTAACTTATTGTTTTTCATACTATTTTTAATAGTTAACCTCTTCAATTATCGATTCAAGTATGGATTTATATTACTTTGAATCTTAGTCTTTGCACTATCAATTTGTCTCTCTTTTTATCAGTCCGTGGATCGTTCTGATGCGATTACTTAAACATTCTAACGTCATCAGCATGGCGCACCATAAATTTTCCATAAACGCCCTCATAACCTACAATGGAAAATAGGGAATAGACCTTATATGGAGGCCAATTCTTTAATTTCAATTTTGAAAACATTTTTTTTGCTCGTTCCTAAATTCTGTTTAGAAATGCCTTCCTCGACGCTCTGCGTCGAACATAAAATTTTCTTCGGAGCGAATTATTCCAAAGCGGTGGGTTTCGCTATCGCTCTACCCACCCTACGCGACCATTAAGTTAAGTCTTGGAGTCCA
>JAGLHR010000384.1 GCA_023143415.1 Thiomargarita sp.
AATATTCTTATGAAGACTGACGAAAATATTTTTATGTAGGGGCAATCCCTTGTGGTTGCCCTGATTATGTCGTAGGCTGCACACCCTTGTGGTTGCCCTGAGTAGTTACAAACCTCGAATGGATTTCAACCGCTAACGACAAGAATTGTTTCAGCGAAAGGATTTAAAGCAAAGTACAACCACGATCTAATCCCTTCTTATATACAATCCTTGTAGTTATTTGGTAAAACTTGAACATCAAGTTTTATCAGTTATTCAGTGATTAACTCTTAAATTAATAATTAATAATTAACAATTAATAATTAACAATTGTAACTACTTAGCCTTGAAATCAATTTTAAGGCTAACCGCTGAGTAGTTACTAATGCGAATTAAGAGTTGAATTCTTTTTAAAATGGAGTTCGAGGTTTAAGTTTTTTTTCAAAAAACTTAAACCTCAAATGCTTCAGCTTTGGGAATAAAACAACTATCCAAAGCTAAAGCGTTGAACTCCAAAAAACGCCCAAAGCTAAAGCGTTGAACTCCAAAAAAAATTTGAACTTAAAATCTCTATTGGAGTCCAAAGCTTCAGCTTTGGGAACAATAAAAAACAACTAACGCTGAATCTTTGGTGGGCAACAAAAAGACCTTGCACACCCTACATTCGCTTAATTTTATACTTAAACTATTGATTTAATTCATCATTCATCATTCATCATTCATCATTAAAATATTATGGAAGAAATTTATGATCCTTTAAATAAATCCTTAGAACATGTAGGGGCTTTGATGTCAGCCGCTGAGACACATGGCATTTTATGTGCTTTATTATGTCACTCTCAACCTTTTTCATTAGAAATCTGGTTAAAACATGTGCTGAGTGAAACAGCAGTAAATGATGGCTTGGCTTCAGAATGCGAGCAACTATTACTATTAGTCAAAAATTATACCCTAGAGCAATTAAATTCACCCAACTGCGAATTTATGCCCTTATTACCTGATGATGATATTTCCCTACAAGAGCGAACTCAGGCATTAGGGGGTTGGTGTGAAGGATTTTTGTTTGGTTTAGGATTAATGAATATTGAAACAGATTCTTTGACAGAGCAGGGCAGAGAATTTGTTGATGATATGATTTCCATCTCACGAATTGCTCCCGCTGAGGAAACAGATGATTTGGAGGAAGATTATATGCAAGTTGTTGAATATATTAAAATTGGTATGATTAATTTATTTGAAGAACTCTCTCAAACGGATAAGTCTAATGAGTGAATTTAAACAGCGTCGTCAAAAATTAATAGGGATGATGGATGAAGGGAGTATGGCGATTTTACCCGCTGCTCCAGAGAATATGCGTGATCTACATTATCCCTATCATCAGGATAGCCATTTTTATTATCTCACAGGTTTTCCAGAGCCAGAAGCATTGGCGGTTATTGTTCCGCATCGCGAACAAGGGCAATATATCTTATTTTGCCGAGAAAAGGATAAGGAAAAGGAAATTTGGAATGGTCAGCGTGCAGGTTTAGAAGGGGCTTGTGAAACATACAATGCTGATGATGCCTTCCCCATCACTCAGATTGATGATATTATACTTGGACTCATGGAAAGTTGCAGTTGCTTGTACTATCCAATGGGTTATTATCAGGCTTTTGATGAGAAAATAACGGGATGGATAAACCAATTGCGTAATCGCGCCGGCAAAGGTGTCGTCGCTCCTCATAAAATGGTCTCTTTAGACTTTGTTTTAGACGAAATGCGATTGCGTAAAACAGAGGCGGAGGTAGAAGAATTACGCGCCTCAGCAAAAATTATCATCAACGCCCATAAACGTGCGATGCGATTTTGCAAGCCAGGTTTATATGAATACGAATTAGAGGCGGAAGTTGTCCATGAATTATTGCGAAATGGTTGCCGTTCTGCCTCATTTCCAACCATTGTGGCGGGGGGGAAGAATGCTTGTACACTTCACTATATAGAAAATAATGAAGTGCTTAATGATGGCGAGCTCGTACTCATTGATGCGGGGGCTGAATTAAATCATTATGCTTCTGATGTCACACGCACTTTTCCCATCAATGGGCGTTTTACGAGGCAGCAAAAAACGATTTATGAACTTGTTCTCAAAGCACAACGGGCTGCTCTCAATCAAATTTATCCCGGCAAGAAGTGGAATGAAGCGTATCAAGCCACGATTAAAGTGATCACTCAAGGGCTAATTGAACTCGGAATACTCGTTGGTCAAAGGGATAAACTAATAGAAGAAGAAGCCTATAAACGCTTTTATATGCACCGTGTTGGTCACTGGTTAGGTATGGATGTTCACGACGTGGGCAATTATAAGGTTGATGAAGTTTGGCGCGATTTAGAACCGGGCATGGTGATGACAGTGGAACCTGGGATATATATATCATCTGCGATAGACATTCCTGATGAATGGTGGAATATTGGTATTCGTATAGAAGATGATGTATTGATAACGGAAGGTGGGCATGAAGTGTTGACAGCAGATTTGCCTAATACAGTGGCGGAAATTGAAGCGTTGATGGCAGGAGAATAATGGTGAATGGTGAATGGTAAGCTCTAAGCTAAGTGGGCAAGGTCTTTTTCTTGCCCACCATCTGAGACCAACCGAGACTTTAGTAAGTCTTTTTCTTGCCCACCATCTGAGGCCAACCGAGACCTGACAGGTTTCCAAAACCTGTCAGGTCTTTAGTAAGTCTTTTTCTTGCCCACCATCTGAGACCAACCGAGACTTTAGTAAGTCTTTTTCTTGCCCACCATCTGAGGCCAACCGAGACCTGACAGGTCTTTAGTCTGGACAAAACTTTTCTGGATAACTATATCAATCCTTGCCCTGTTGACCTTCTTCAGATAAGGGTGGAATAGAAAATCGAAAAAGTATCGTGAACAAATCAATTGAGTCTGATCCCATTGATTTGCTCATTTATCATTGGTGTAATTTTTTATAAGAGGAGAAAAAAATAATGGGGATGGAAGACCGTGACGGTGTTTTATGGTTTGATGGTGAAATGGTACCTTGGCGTGAAGCGAAAGTTCACGTCTTGACGCATACTCTGCATTATGGGATGGGGGTATTTGAGGGCATACGCGCTTATCATGCTGAAAAAGGTACGGCGATTTTTCGTTTACAAGATCATACTCGTCGCTTATTTGACTCGGCGCATATTTTAGGTATGAAAATCCCTTATTCCGTGCAAACCATTAATGAGGCTTGTTGTGCCGCTGTTCGTGAGAATGGTTTGGATAGTGCCTATATTCGACCAATGTGTTTTTATGGCTCAGAAGGTATGGGATTACGCGCAGATAATTTGCGTGTTCATACAATTGTTGCCGCGTGGAATTGGGGAACTTATTTGGGCGCAGAAGCGATAGAAAAAGGCATACGCATACGCACCTCTTCTTATACCCGCCATCATGTTAATATTACCATGTGTAAAGCGAAAGCGAATGGTCATTACATTAATTCTATGATCGCTTTGCAAGAAGCTTTGGCCTGTGGTTATGATGAAGCATTGTTATTGGATAACGAAGGCTATGTTGCTGAAGGAAGCGGTGAAAATATTTTTATTGTGCGTGATGGTGTTATTTCTACGCCCGATTTAACTTCCGCCCTGGCTGGTATTACTCGTGCAACCATTTTTACCCTTGCCGAAGAGTTAGGGTTGAAAATACAGGAAAAACGCATCACTCGTGATGAAGTTTATATTGCGGATGAAGCCTTTTTTACAGGTTCCGCAGCAGAGGTGACACCGATTCGTGAATTAGATGATCGCATTATCGGTACTGGAGAACGTGGTCCTATCACGGCGCGTTTGCAAGGTTTATTTTTTGATGTGGTGCATGATCGTCATGCGAGCCAGAAAGAATGGTTGACTTTTATTTAATGAGAAAATAACAATATGAGCAAAATAGGTACTGCAACGCCAAATGATAAAATGGAATATGAAGTTACTAATAATGACTTACCACTCCATTGTCCAATGCCAAGCATGAGTTTGTGGGATTCACATCCTCGCGTATTTTTGTCCGTCAAAAAAACGGGTAAGACGAAATGTCCTTACTGTGGTACGGAATATATTTTTAACAAAGATCATTAGCGCGTTGTGATTCCGAAATCAAAACCGACGGCGATTTTAGTCGTTGGCCCCTCATGGGTGGGGGATATGGTGATGGCACAAACGCTGTTCAGAGTACTGAAAAGTGAGCAGCCCGAAAGGTGTATTGATGTTTTAAGCCCTTTATGGAGTGAAGGCTTGCTTAAACGGATGCCAGAAGTGCGCTGTATCATCCCACATACGATTGAGCATGGTCAATTAGCCTGGAAAAAACGGCAGCGTATTGGTTTTTCATTACGTTACGCTTATCAACAAGCCATTGTGCTGCCCAATTCTTGGAAATCGGCATTGATTCCTTTTTGGGCAAACATTCCACAGCGCACGGGCTTTATTGGTGAAATACGTTATGGTTTACTCAACGATATTCGTCGCTTGGATAAATCAATATTACCTAGAACGGTTGATCGATTTGTTGCACTGGGTTTACCCAAACATTATCCTAAAATGGGTAAGTATATTCCTCACCCTCGCCTTTCGCCAGAGGCCGTTAAAAATATTTTGCACCGTTTAAATTTAAAAACGCATAAGCCTATTCTCGCCTTATGTCCAGGGGCTGAATATGGTCCCGCAAAATGTTGGCCTCTTGAATATTATATCACTTGTGCTAAACGCAAAATAGCGGAGGGCTGGACAGTTTGGGTATTTGGCTCTCATAAAGAGATACCGCTGGGGGCAGAAATCCAAGTGTTTGTTGGAGAAGGCTGTATCAACTTATGTGGAAAAACAACACTTTCTGAAGCGGTGGATTTACTTTCCCTGACAACTGCTGTGATCACCAATGATTCTGGACTCATGCACGTTGCTGCCGCTTTAGATAAATGTACGATTGCCCTGTTTGGTTCCTCTAGTACTGAGATGACTCCACCATTAAGCAATTATGCCCATTTGTTATCTTTAGGGCTAGAATGTAGCCCTTGTTATCAACGTTTTTGTCCGAAAAAACATTTGAAATGTTTACGGGATATAAAGCCTGAACGGGTGCTTGAAATACTGAATCATTTTTAGAGTGCAATGGATGAATTAAGGGAAATTTTGGAAAAGTGATTTTGGAGTCCAACGCTTCAGCTTTGGCATTGGAGTCCAACTTTGGGCATTGGATTCCAAATCACGCCAAAGCTAAAGCGTTGGACTCCAATTCAAAGCTAAAGCGTTGGACTCCAAATCACGCCAAAGCTGAAGATTTGAACTCCAATTCAAAGCGAATTTGATTTTAACTATTAATATGAAAAATTATTATACAAAATATGCTTTACTACTGATAAGTGGACTAATACTCAATGCCACCACTTGGGCAAACGAAGATCGCTTATTTATGTTAGTCAGTCATTGTACGGTTTGTCATGGACCAAACGGTTCCAGTTTAGGACCAGCAACACCAACTATTGCTGGCATGAACCCTTTAACTTTTATCAAAGCGATGGAAGAGTTTAGGGATGATGAACGTCCTTCAACAATTATGAAACACCTCGCCAAAGGTTACAACGACGAAGATTACAAAATAATGGCCGATTATTTTGCTAAACAACAGTCGGTGCCGCCTCGACAATCCGTGGACAGTGATAAAGTGAAAAGGGGAGCAAAATGGCACAAGAAATACTGCGAAGAATGCCATACTGATGAAAGTGTTTATACTACTAAATCTACTATCATCGTGGGACAATGGATGCCCTATTTGCGATTGACTCTTGATGATTTTATGACAGGGCATCGTGATCTGCCGTTAAGTGCACTTAAAATGATACGTGCCATGCTTAAAGCTGAGGGAAAAGAAAGCATTGATGATCTGATTCATTTTTATGCGAGCCAAGTGGAATAGAAATGTGTTTAATGATTGGCGATTAGTATATCCGATTTTTTTCAAAAAATCGGATTGATCAACAGGTTCTACTGTTCAGGAAAATCACATCCTTCCAATGTTGGGAATGCGTGGCTTTGTCCAGCTTTTTCAACGACTTCTACGATAAATTCTCCTTCGGATGGTACCAAATCGTGTAATGCCCTGACAGGAAAATTACCGCGTTGGAAAGTGAATGCCGTATTATACATCGCTATTGGGCAGTTCTTGTTTCTTTTCCATCGTAATGGGAAAACCGCCGGATGAGGTTTTTCTGGTTCCCACGCCGGCGCGTGGAAACCAGAAAAAAAGTTTTCCGATGTTTTCAGTATGTAGGTAATTACAATTCTATGGATGTAGTTGCCAATAATATGACTTTTAAAAAATGATTAAGACATTTAAATGTCAAGAAACTGAGCGGTTATTTAACGGGCAATTTTCCCGTCGTTTACCCCATTCTGTGCAACGTATTGCAGCTCGAAAATTAGAAATGCTACACGCTGCAACTGAACGAAAACCTCGAATGCTTTTAGCCTTGAAATTGATTTCAAGGCTAACTGAGTACAAAAATCTTTAGCCTCGACTCATGTTGACTATGCGCTACTTGAATACCGTACCCGTAAAGCATTTAATAAATAATTATAAATCAATACGTTATGACTTGCCGAGAATTGCTGTTTGGAGTATAGCTCAATATGAAATATCAGCAGATTAATGATAATATACGATCATTTATAGAAAAAAATCCAGAATTAACCACTCCATTTGTGGTGATTGATACTGATGAAGTTGTTTGTAATTGGCAACGTCTTAAACAAGCCTTTTCATACGCACAATGTTTTTATTCGCTGAAAGCTAATCCGGCAAATGAAGTTTTACTGACGCTGAATGCTCAGGGTAGCTATTTTGATGTCGCCAGCATATATGAAATAGAACAATGTATCGCACTGGGTATTCCCGGAAAATATCTCCATTATGGGAATACGATTAAAAAATATTCAGACATTCAAACCGCTTTTAAATATGGCGTACAATCATTTATTTTTGATTCACAAATGGAACTGGATAAATTAGCCAAAGCAGCACCAAACGCAAAAGTATATGCACGAATGGCAACGACAGGTCAAGGAGCCGCTTGGTCATTATCTGAAAAATTTGGCGGTGATACAGATAGTGTATTTAATTTGTTAGTCGCTGCAAAAAAACAAGGATTACAACCCTGGGGAATTTCTTTTCATGTCGGTTCCCAACAATTACTGGCTGAAGCATGGAAGAAAAGTATTGCAGAAGCGGCACAAATTCGTGCGCGTTTGCAAACTGAAGGAATAAAACTTCATGCGCTTAATATCGGCGGTGGTTTTCCAGTAGCCTATCAAAATAATACCCCGGATATTGAGGTGTTTTCTCAAACGATTAAGGCGGCATTATTGTCACACGGTATGATGGATTTACAAATTATTTTAGAACCGGGACGTTATATTGTTGCCAGTGCCGGTATTCTGCAATCTGAAGTTATTCTTGTTCGTCACAATGAGAAGTCAATACATCCACATTGGGTATATCTTGATGTGGGAGTTTATAATGGATTAACGGAAAGTTGTGCCATCATTTTACAGGTGATAACTCATAAAGATGATTGTTCACCGGTGATGGATACTGTACTTGCTGGACCAACCTGTGATAGTGTGGATATTATTGCTAAAGGGCATACTTTTCAGTTACCTAATAACCTGACTTATGGAGATCGCGTTTTCATGTTAAATGCAGGTGCCTATACAACAAGTTATTCAACCGTCAATTTTAACGGTTTTCCACCCCTTAAACAATATTTTGTTGGTCAATATGCAAAAGATAAGTACTGAAGCACAAGTTATCGGATATGATGGAGTCCAAACCTTCAGATTTGGACGTGACCAAATGACCGAATGCCAAATCTGAAGGTTTGGACTCCAAAAAGTGCTGAAACTTGTGCTTCGGTACTTAAGTAAGGAACGTGCATGAAATCAATTCCACCATGTTGAATCAGACCTGACAGGTTTTGGAAACCTGTCAGGTCTAATTGGAGAGTTGATTTCATTTTCGAGGTTTTCGTTTTTTGAAAAAAACGAAAACCTCGAAACGTTCCTAAGATATGCTGCTTGCGGAGTCAAACATAAATTGCAACACGCCGAACAATTGTGCGAGTTGATCGACAGAATATCCGTGACTATTTTGCGTAAATTGATCATGGAGAAGCTTGCCAAATTCCCATCGTTTGCCATCGGTTACAATGCCATAGACTGGCAATGCTTCATTTTCGTTCAATTTTTGGGCAGCCACGAGTTCTGCCAAACATTGTCCCCACCCCTGTTCAAAATCATTCCGCTTGGCTTCAACAACGATCAGGATCGGCATTGTTAAGACGGTTTTTCCAAGATGTGAACGTGTTGCGATGATATAATCAGGCGTTCCCGTCAGTTCTTCATCATAGCGCATTGATTTTTGAATCCACAATTCATAGTCTTTTGAATACGACTTATAGACTTCACGTAAGATCGGAAAAATGACCGCTTCTGTTCGTGATCCTTCTGATGTGTAGAGGGCAAGATACTGTTGGTTAAATGCAAATTCCTCTAAAAACAAAGGGGGCGGTTCGTGTTCTTGAGCCTGAATAAAGGATTCTTCGTTGTACGTAATATGAAATTTTTTTTGAACTTGTTCTATATTTTTATAATCACTAAATGCCATAATTTTTCTTCCCTATTACAACCATTCTGAAGCCCAACGCTTCAGCTTTGGCTTAATATCCAACAATTCTGGAGTCCAACGCTTCAGCTTTGGCAACTTAATACCACGCTTCCAAAGCTAAAGCGTTGAACTCCTATTAACGCCCAAAGCTAAAGCGTTGAACTCCTATTAATGCCCAAAGCTGAAGCGTTGAACTCCTATTAACGCCCAAAGCTAAAGCGTTGAACTCCTATTAACGCCCAAAGCTAAAGCGTTGGACTCCTATTCCAAAGCTGAAGCGTTGGACTCCTATTTCAATTCTTAATTCGCATTTCAAGGCTGAATCGTTACGGATATTATTGAATGCGCATTCCTTATCCCAACATTTCCAACGCGATTTTCTTGGCATTGCTAAAGTCGGATTTGCCAGTGCCCAATTTAGGTATGGCTTCCACCACAAGATATTTTTTAGGCTGCATCAAGGGAGCAATATCACTTTTGAGGATTTGGGCTTTGAGCGTTTCTATGTCCATTTCTCCAGCAACCAAAAGGATAACCTTTTCTCCCTTACTCTGATCGGGCAGCGCGACTGCGAGTATTTCTACCTCTGGATTGTCGATGATTTCCGCAACTTTAATCTCAACAGCACCCAGGCTGATCATTTCTCCGCCGATTTTGGCAAAGCGAGAATAGCGATCCAAAATAATCAGGAATCCATCTGTGTCTAGTTTGCCCTTGTCGCCAGATTTGTACCAACGTATTCCGTCTTTTTCTACAATGACTGCGTCGGTTTTTTCTGGATCATTGAGGTAGCCTTTCATAATTTGGGGGCCACCAATTAAGATTAATCCTGCTTCTCCGATAGGCAATTCTTCAAGACTGTCGGGATCAACAATTTTGATCGTGGTACCCGGTATGGGAAGCCCAACGGTTCCTATTTTATTACCGATTTGAACGTCGCCAGAATAGGATAAGAGAATATCGGGAATGTTGACGCTGGCAACGGGCGTGGTTTCTGTCGCGCCATAGCCTTCATAAATGTCTTTCCCAAATTTTTCTTTGAAGGCTTGACGTACTTCTGGGCTAAGGCGTTCTGCACCAGCGACGACAAGACGCAGCGTTTGAAACATTAATGGGTGGATTTTACGGCTACGGGTATAGATACGCAGGAAGGTAGAAGTGCCAATTAACAGAGTCACTTGATATTGCGCGACTAAACGACCAATCGTTTTCGCATCGGTGGGATCAGGTTGGCAAACCATTGGAATGCCTTCAATGAGCGGCAAAAAAGTGGTGACGGTGAGTCCAAAAGCGTGGAATATGGGTAAGGAATTGAGAATGACCTCATTATCCGGTGGGTTGAGTACCGCCGTGACTTGTTTGATATTGCCCATGAGATTAGCGTGTGTTAATTGGACCCCTTTGGGAACGCCTTCACTGCCGCTACTGAAGAGAATAGCTGCCGTATCCGATAAAGCGGTTTTTTGGAAATAGCGCGTTTTCAAAATAGCCGCGGGTAAGAATTTGGCTTGTAGAAATGCGGAAATCAGTGACGATTTGGAGATTTCTTTTTTGACGTCTTCTAAATAAACAAAGTTGGCTTGTGTCTTCAATGCTGAGAAGTCAATGCCTCGCCCTTCTAGTTTGCTTAAAAACAGCCGTGAGGTGAGAACCGTTTTAATTTCGGCTCTCTCCATAGAAGCAGCCACCACTGTCGCTGGGGCAGTGTAATTGAGATTGATCACGGTTTTACCGTTAATTAAAACAGCCAAATTAGCGATAACCGCGCCTGAAGAAGAGGGCAGCAGGAGACCAATATTTTGCTGACTATCCATCAACGGTTTGAGTTTTCGCGCAAAAACCAAAGTGGCTGCCAGTAAGCGTCCATAAGTCAATTCTGTTTTAGCATCTATCACACAGACTTTGCCGCTTTGCGCTTTTGCTGTCCGCAAAAAGCTGATATGCAATGGTTCCAAACTGGAAATATATTCTTGCCATGTGTGAATAGACGTTTCTAAAACCGCTTGTTTGACTTCACCAGCAGTAGCAGTGGGTGGGAGGGCTTTGCCGAATCCGACAGTAATCTTACGGAGACCGGAATTGCCCGTTGAATAACGGTATTTACGAGTCGCATACGAGGAAAGACTTCCCCAAAGTCCTCTTAAATAGAACGGAACAATCACCGCATTGGTTTCTTTGACTGTTCTCTCAAAGCCTGATTTAAAAATACTCAGATGACCATTGTGGCTAATATGCCCTTCGGGAAAAATGGCGACAACGTCACCTTGACGGAGGCTTTCGCGAACTTGTTCGAGTGCTTGTTTACTGCCAGTACGTCCAATTGGGATGACGCGAAATACATCTAAAAACCTTTTTAGATACCACTTTTCATAAAAGCCACGAAACATCACAAAGCGAATAGGGCGGGGGGAGGCAATTTGTAGCATCGCCCAATCTAGCCAACTCACATGATTGCCTAAGAGTAAAACGCCACCGCTGGAAGGCAGGTTTTTCATATCAATGACTTGTATTTGATAGCGTCGTCTTAGCATTCCCGCAATAATGTAGCGAATGAAGGATTGGGGTAATTTGACGATGGTGTAAAGCGTGCCAAAAAAAGTGACGATGGCTAATATGTAAAATGTGGATTGGTTGGAAAATTCGGCATAAGCTAAACCAACAGATACGCCTAAAAAGAGTATCATAAATAGATTTTGGATAAAGTTATTCGCAGCCAAAACGGTACCTACCTCGCCTTCTTTTGCATAATACTGAATGAGCGCATTTAGGGGAACGATAAATAATCCCCCAAAAAAGCCATAAAAGACAAAAATGAATGAAAGAGAAACGATGTCGCTTAGAAATGGTATAATTATCAATGAGATACAAATACCTAATGCGCCAAGGGGAATAATACCCGTTTCAATATAGTTTTTTGAAACCTTTCCCGCAAAAACAGCACCCAAAATAATACCAATGCCAGCCAATGCCATAATACCGTTGGCAACGCGCGTATCTGTTTCTCCCAAAACGTCTTTGAGATGTGCGCCGAAATTGGCGAGTAAAACTTGGTTGATCGCATAAAATACAGCCAGCCCAATAATACTTAACCAAATGCCCTGGTGAAACCAGACACTTTTAAGGTTATCTTTGAGACAACGCATCCGCAGGTATTTGTTGAAATCAAAATGAAGCCGAGTATCCGTTTTCTGCTTTTGGGGTAAGCGCAAAGCGAGTATTGCTTCGATGAGCGTTCCGCCTATCAGGAGAAAACCGACATATTTCACGGATTGAAGAATATCCCCAATAGATTGAAAATCAGTTGAGAATAAACTTTCAAACAGAAGGGTATAAACTAAAGTGCCAGCGAGAATGGCAGAGATAGTGACGGCTTGCACGGCTGAGTTCGCCGGGGCTAAATTGTTTTTGCCCACAAGCTCTCTGATAAAGCCATATTTAGCGGGTGAGTAAAAAGCACTTTGCAATGCCAGGATAAAAGTCAGCCAGAAAGCGAGCCAAAAAGCACCGATGTAATAACACCAAGTAATCATCGCTGTAATCGGCAACGCCATAAATGCGGCGATTTTAATGACATTATTTTTAGGAAACTTGTCAGATAAGAATCCTGCTGGCGTAAAAGTCATAATAAAGGGCAATAAAATCATAGCCTGAATCATAGCAGTGTAAACCCGCAATTCCGTACCCTCAAAGTATTTAAAAAGGGCATTTTGGATAATGATTTTATGACCCAAATCAGTAAAGGCATTGAGAAAAACAATAATTAAATAGGGGGTAAAACCCTTATTTTTCCACATGAACTTGCTCCATTGTTATTAGAACGGATTGTAAGAAAGGAAATTAAGCAGTGATTGTATCAAATAAACCTCTTGCAAAAATCGCTTTTTCAAAATAAGTCTATTGTAGCGGTTTTGGTGGGCAACCAAAACACGTTGCCCACCCTACATCTACTACCTGGCTGAAGTGGATTTCTTCAAAGAAGGCGACATTGCATTCCATACACCAGCCAGCAAACTCGCATCATATAAAATAATTGTACTCACAATACCAAAATTGAGAAAAAAGACACCACCCCAACATATAAAAGTGGGGATAATTGACCAATTCAAATTATTCTTCATGTTGGTATTAAATTCTTCAGCAATCCCAAACAAATGATCAAGTTGGTCTAGATGACTATCCATTAAGATAATGGCAGCAGTATCTGTGGCGATTGTGGAGGCACCACGAAAAGAAATAGAAACCTGAGATTTTTTTAAGGCAATGGAATCATTGATACCATCACCCACAAAGCAAACCACTTTTCCTTCTTGTTGCAATTGTTCGATTAAATTAGCCTTATCTTCAGGTAAAGTTTCTGCAAAATAATTGTCTATCCCCAGTTTTTGGGCTAATTTCCGGGTTGGTTGTTCATGATCGCCTGATATGATATACATGGATAATCCACGTTGCTTTAATTGGGCAATAACTTGTTTCGCTTCGGGGCGAATGGTAGGATTGAGTTCAATAGCCCCGGCTAATTGGTCATTAAGCGCAATAAAAACCAATGAATGACCTTGTTCGTATGCTTCTTCTTGTAAGATATTCATTTCTGGTGGAATGGAAATATCTTCCATTTCCATAAAACGTAAACTACCAACTCGAATGATCTTTGCTTTGATATAGTCGATAAAAATATCAATAATTATTGACATGTTGATATTATATGTGTATAATAATTTTCCATGAAAACTAAAGATGTCCTAAGAATCATGGGGATTACACGAAC
>JAGLHR010000385.1 GCA_023143415.1 Thiomargarita sp.
CTTTATGGTTGCCCTGATAAAAATATTGTAGGGGCAATCCTTTATGGTTGCCCTGATAAGAATATTGTAGGCTGCACACCTTTATGGTTGCCCTGATAAGAATATTGTAGGCTGCACACCTTTATGGTTGCCTGATAAGAATATTGTAGGGGCAATCCTTTATGGTTGCCCTGAGTAGTTACCCATTTTTTTATAATTTCTTCCTGAGTACCGCGGATGAGCGGAATGATTTATTTTTGTTTCAATACACCTATTAATATTCATCATTCACAATGAATTCGTTTATTCCGTCAATCCGCTGTACTCAGCAATTTAAGGAAAAACTGTGATAAAAAAAATCACTCTTATCAACTTATTAAGTATAATGCTCTTTTGCAGTGGTTTGATGCGAACTGTAATGGCCGGTGAAATTTATAGCTACACTGATACGAACGGTGTCCAGAATTTCACGAACAAGCGACCAAAAACATCCAAGCGTATTACTGTAAAATACTATCATGAAGAAGAAACGATGAAGGAAGAAGGGGATATTTATAACTGTTCGCCATCAGGCGAGCATTCCTGCTTCACCAATAAATCCGGCGAACAGAATCCGAGAATTAAAACACTTTTAGGTTCAAATGGAAATTACTCCTTCACAGAAAAACGCTCTAATAAGGCGAAACCAATTTATAAATGTGTCAACAATGGGATAACCAGTTATACTGACAAACATCATAACAATTCGCGATGCAAAATCATTTATCAAAAAAACGGGCATCCCATCGCCTCTTCGACGGCATTTAATGTTGATAATGTTGATTACGTTAATATTCCCGTCCATCACAAATCTGAAAACTATAAAGATTTGATAGAAAATGCCGCTTATGATACCGATTTAGATCCAGCACTGTTACATGCCGTTATTCAAACGGAATCCGCTTACAGATCTAAAGCAGTTTCTCCAAAAGGGGCAGTCGGTTTAATGCAATTAATGCCAGCAACGGCTAAACGTTTTGGGGTAACCGATAGAACCGATGTCACCGATAATGTTTACGGCGGCGCCCGTTTTTTACGTTACTTATTGAACTTATTTGATAACGACTTTGAGTTAGCGTTAGCAGGCTATAACGCGGGTGAAAATGCAGTAAAACGTTATGGCTATAAAATTCCACCTTATCGTGAAACAAAAAATTATGTTAAAAAAGTGATGAGGCTTTATCGTGTTTATCAGGATAGAATCTAAGCACTTCACCATTTTCAAAACTTATGTTTAAAAAAAACGGGCTTATAAAGGTTCAAAAATTCTGGGTAAAAAGTTCAAAAGTATTACGTAAACGGTTGAAAAATGGGTTTAAAAAAATATTGCCCCAGCGATTGACGAAGACGGTATTACATGATCGGTTTGTCAATATTTTTACCCGGCGGGAAAGAATATTAACATTCTTTACATTCAAAAGAGTCAAAATATTTTTAATATTCCTTATCGGTGTGATCGTTGGTGTACTTATTCAGCCTTATATTCAAAATTATTCTAAACCTCACTTTGTACCCAATGAGTACCTCTGCTTGGCTTATGACACAGCACGTCGCCATGATCTTGATTACTCTCTACTTTTTGCCATCATACAACAAGAATCGGCATGGAATCCAAAAGCGGTTTCACCAAGCGGTGCTATTGGGCTAATGCAAATCATGCCTGCAACAGCAGAAGGTTTTTGTGGATTAAGTCGAAAACAGTTATTTAACCCAGAACTGAATTTAGAATGTGGTACCGCTTATTTTGTTCAACAACTTAATAAGTTTGGTTCCGTCAAACTCGCGCTCTGTGCCTACAATGCCGGTCCAACGCGAGTGCGAAAATTAGGTCGTTGTCCCAATTTTAAAGAAACCACCCAATATACAAAATCCATTTTGAAAAAATGGAAAGGGGGGTGAATTATGAACAAGGGTTTACGAATATCACTCATTGGTATGGGGTTATTTTTTATCTTATTGGGTATTTTTTTAAATTTTCAACTTTATACCAGTTTTGCAACCAATTCTCCACTTTACAAATATAGTTATGGTATTATTGGCATTGGATTAGATGTTTCTAAAGTTATCTGTTTGATTTTAGGGACATTTTTAATAAAGCAATCGAATAACACACTGATCATTGCAGGTTTTATTTCCCTTGCTTTTTACCTGATTTTATCCCTTATATCATGGGCAGCAGGATGGGGATTCACCCTTGTCGTGAATCAAAAGTACGAAAATAATGCCTTTCAAAAAACTATCCAAGTACAAGCCTCCCAAGCGATGGTTGATGATGCGGTTACTGAAATAAAACGGCTTTCCCAATACGCAGATTCGACAAATGTAACTAAAGCGCAATCAAAAGTGGATGAATTACAAACACAACTTGATCAGTTATGGGCTTCTCCAGCCAGAAATAGCTTGGGGCAACGCATAAATAAAACAGTCAAATCACGTTTAGGTGCCTGTCCAGGCGGCTCATGGTATCACAAGAAATATTGCCCCCAGATACAGCGCTTTCAATCAAAAATAATGCAATACGAAACGACGATAAATAACCATACCGCTTACCTAGCAGCAATTAAACATAAAAACACAATGGTTAAAGAGTTAGGCAGTATGAACCTGAACGGACTCAATCCAGATTCCTATATGCACCCGCTTTTTGTTGGTATGAGTGCCATTTTTAATACCTCTCCCCAATTAGTCAAATATCGTTTATTACTGCTCACCTCCGCAATGATTGAACTATTGGGTAGTTTATTTTTTGTCATCGGGCTTTTTTTGAAGGGAGAAGCATTTACAATAGCAGAGATGATGACTATGGAAAAGCAGAAACATAAAATGTTGTCTGAATGGGGAATGATGGAAAAACAAAGGCATCAACTGTTAGAACAATTAGGTGTAGATGTGAAAGAACTTGTAAATACCGACTTTCCCAAACTGGATTCAACGATTAAAACAGGGGAGGAAAAAAAGGATGGTTACATTGATAGAAACATTAATAACTGATAAGAGGTATCATTGACATGGCAAAAACTGTTGGAATATTAACGGCTGGGGGTGATAGCCCAGGGCTGAATGCCGCTATTCGGGCGATTGGCAAAACTGCGCTGTCTTCTTTTGACATGCAAGTTTTGGGTTTTAAAGATGGATTTCGTGGTTTGGTGGAAAACCGAACTGTGCTTCTGGATCAAGCGACATTATCGGGCATTTTAACCATTGGCGGTACACTTTTAGGTACAAGCCGTGATAAACCCCATCGTATGCCAATGGGAGATAAAGTGCTGGATATGACAGACACAATAGTTGAAACCTATCATAATAACAATTTGGACGTGTTGGTTTGTCTTGGCGGTGGCGGTACTCATAAAAATGCTTATCGTTTGGCAAAAAAAGGGCTGAATATCATTACATTGCCCAAAACGATTGATAACGATCTGGCCATGACTGATATTACCCTTGGTTTTGATTCGGCACTGGGTATTGCTACCGAAGCGATTGATCGCTTACATAGCACCGCGCATAGTCATCATCGCATTATTGTTGTCGGCATTATGGGACATAATACGGGCTGGTTAGCTTTAGGGGCTGGTATTGCCGGCGGTGCGAATGTGATCTTAATTCCTGAAATACCTTATGATATTAATGTCATTGCTGATGCCATTCGTCAACGTCGTCGTCATGGAAAAAATTTTAGCATTGTCGCCGTTGCAGAAGGGGCTCTATCGAAAGAAGAAGTTGCTGTTCAGCAGACAGCCATTCAAAATAAGGAAGTCGCCAAAACGAAAAAGGAGAAAAAAGAGGCGATGGCAAAGCTAAATGAATTAAAAGTTCTGCACAGTGATAATACCTTACAACTCACTAAGCAACTTGAAACGTTGACCGGTTTAGAATCACGGCTCACGATTCTAGGACATCTACAACGCGGAGGAACTCCCTCTGCGGCGGATCGTCTATTAGCTACTCAGCTAGGAACGGCTTGCGTTTCAATCATTAATGACGAAAATTATGGTGTTATGGCAGCCATACGTGGACAGCATGTTGAAGCTGTCCAATTAGAAGAGATTGTTGGCAAACGCAAAACGGTTCCTCTCGATCATCCTTGGATAGAAACAGCACTGAGTATAGATATTAGCTTAGGCAATTGAGGGCTTATGCTTTTGAATTGGAGTTCAACGCTTCAGCTTTGGAATTTGGACTCCAATACGCCCAAAGCTAAAGCGTTGGACTCCAATATATATGAATTTTGCAAGAACCTCATTAAATGTCATAACAAAAATGAAATTATTTAAACACCTAAAATTCCTAGAAGGTTTAAACCGTACTCAACAACAAGAATTCCTTACAAGGCTAAAAGTTGAATGGACTTATACATCTAATGCTCTGGAAGGCAATACGATTAGCCTTGGTGATACTCAGTTTATCATTGAGTATGGCTTGACTGTCAAAGGAAAATCTATTCAGGAACATAACGAAATAATTGGTCATGCCCGTGCGATTGATCTTGTTTACGAACTATTGGATAAAGAAACACTCGAAAAACAGGAGATTTTTAATCTGCACAAAGCCGTGCAAACCCAAGTGGTGGTAGATATATACAGTCCAATTGGAAATTGGAAAAACGAATCCAATGGACGATATGTCAAACAAAATGAGCGATTGATTTATCAAAACTACCCAAAGCCTGAACATATTGAACATTTAATGCAATTATGGATGGCAGAATTCAATTCTTATAATATATTAAAGACTCAAGAAGAAGCCCTTAGGGCATATACAATACTGCACTTAGCTTTCACTTCCATTCACCCATTTTTTGATGGCAACGGACGTATGGCACGATTACTTGCTAATATTCCATTATTAAAAAATGGCTTCTTGCCAATTGTAATAAACAACCAAAACCGGCAAGAATACTTAGAAGCTCTTTCAGAATATGACATAAGCAGTCCAGAATTAAACCAGCAAACAACTGAGTTGATTATAGATAACCAAGATTTTGATCAATTGAAATTTTTTTTCAAAACACAATATCCAAACACGCAAAATTTAATTAATGAAATAAATAAATAAACGTTACTATGAATTTTTGGTTATAAACAGAAGAGGAAAATGATTATGAAAAAAAAGCGGCGTATAACCCAATCGTTTACTTTGGGTGCGATCTTATCAATGAGTTCAGTTATTCATGCTGACTTTAACGGAACCATATTAGAAGTAGGCAATGAATTAACTTGGAATACCCTATTCTCAGGCAAAACTGATTTGGCAAAGATGGGTAGCAGCATGGTTGTGGGAGATTTTAATGGAGATCATATAGCCGATTTGGCTTTAGGGAGTCCCAATGCAAAATCTCGCAGAGGGGTTGAGAACACAGGCGCAGTCTCCGTCTATTTTGGTGGTCAGGATTTTGGCGCGATTAAGGAAATAGTGACTCCAGATGGTGAAACTGAGGATTTCGCCTTTTATGGTACCAAGAAGAGTGAACATGTCGGTGACATTTTAGCAGCGGGCGATTTGAATGGCGACGGTATAGATGATCTGGTGATTGTTGCCCAACAAAACAGCAATTATAACCAGACAAAGATTTATGTGGTGTATGGTCAAAAGGATTTATCAGGGAACATGAAATCGGTTGATGCAGATGTCATGTTTCAGCGTGATTTCATGCACATTTCTGCCATCGCTGTCGGTGATCTCAACGCGGATGGCATTGATGATTTGGCAATCAGTGACCATTTGTCTGGTATGAGTAGTAGTACATTTCCTTATCAAGGAGGACGTGAGATTCAGGGGGCTGTTTATCTGATGTTTGGTGGTTCGCAATGGCAAGCCGTCGTTGATTTAGCTTGTCGGCTTGATACAACGATTATTGATTTGCTTTGTCAAGTTGATGCAACGATTACCCGTGATAATGGTCATGCTTTATTCCAAATCGAAAGTCTTGCTATCGGCGATATCAATGGCGATGGTATTGGCGATTTATTAATGGGTGCTTCTGGGGAAAGTTATAATGAATTGAGTCTGGAGAAAATGGGTCGTGTTTATGGATACTATGGACGCAGTAATATCCCTAGCAAAATCAGCCCCCGCGATTTCAATGTCTTGGTTTTAGGTTCACGGATGAAAGAGCAAATGGGTGAAACATTGGTTGTTGGGGACGTAAACGGTGATGGTATTGGGGATTTGCTCATTGGTGGTCCACAAGCTTGGGAAGAAGACGTGCCTAATACAACTGGTTTTGGCAAGGTTGATGTCGTTTATGGTGCAAAAAATTTAGGTCATGCACCCATAGATTTGTTGGACGATGCAGATATCACCTTGACATTAAACCACGATATAGGAAAGGCGGGGTTTTTCACCGGTCAATCTCTACAGGTTGCCGATCTGAATGGCGATGCGATTGACGATATTATCGTTAGCAGCCCCAATGCTTTTTTTAATGGCAAGTCTAATGGTTGGGTGCATATCGTTTATGGTGGTTCAGCACTCCCAAATAGAATCAGTTTAAATGAAGAAGCCGATATATGGATACAAGCGCCTGAACCTAACCATCAATTGGCAAATGCTAAAATGGGAAGCAACCTTGCGATAGGTGATTTGAATGCGAACGGTACTTTGGATTTAGTCATGGGTGCACCGTCCGGTAATTTACTTGAACATACCGATAATGGTTGGGCTATGGTCCTATTTGATCCGAGTACAAAAACAACTACTCTGGTATGCACAGTGCCTGATCGAAGAGGATGTGAAACCCAAAAAGCCTGTGAAACGGTGTATGGTGTCTGGAAGGATGCGAAGTGTAATGACCCCGTCGCCACTTTGCAACCGGGTACTTGGATTCTAACGCTACCAGCGGTGAAAGTACCTCTCTTGGGTTATATTTCTGTCACCTTAGCTCCCCCAGCACCCATTGATTTACTCTCCGCTCAATTTGAAGTGATTAGTAACAGTTTTGGTATTGGAAATGTGCTTGAAGCAGCAAGTTATGATATAAAAACGGAAAAATTACATATTCCATTACTATTGATAGGTGAATTGAAATACCAATTAACGCTCTCTTTGGAACCTGATACTTCCCCGATGCTCTTTAATATTGATGATTATGGGAAAAGAGAGTAACGGCTCTCTAATGTGCATGAAATAGAACACCAAATTTGAATGGTATTCGAGTCGAGGCTAAAACCTCGAAGGGTGTTTTGAGGTTTTACCCTTTTGTCTGTCAGTTAGTTGTACGACGCGGAGCGTCGAGGAAGGCATTCCCAAACGGAGTTTGGGAACGAGAAATGAATTTTTTCATGGTTTTTCTCTCCTGTAAGTAGAGTACAACGGATTTAGGAATAAAACGGATTGGTAATCAGAGGAGGATTTAGAGTAATCCAGTGTCTCCAAAACTTTCACCTTGAATCCATCCGTTTTATTCTCTAATCCGTTGTACTAAATATAGAACAATGACCGCACCTGAGTTATTATATTTTGTAACTATTTGAATTAAAATAGAATTTCTATAATTTTCAGGATGACATTTGAAATAAAAAATTCTGAAAATCCTGAAATTCTGAAAATTCTGATTCAAACAATTTCGCATAGAAATCCGATTTTTGAAAAAATCGGATTTCTTTACCCACCCTACTTGCTTTTTTAATGAGGAAGCCGTTGCACCAAAAATACGGTGCAACGGCCTACAGCGAACCTGTGTGTTCGCCCTTCCTTTAATCATAAATATCCCGTCTAGGACCCACCTTCACAATTAAAACAAGCAACATATCATCATGTATTTCATAAATCACGCGATAATCTCCAACACGCAGACGATAACGATTTTCAAAGCCCTTGAGCTTTATATGACCATAAGGACGTGGATTTTCAGATAATCTTTTGATTTTTGGTTTTAATCGCGCTTGAATTTTTGTCTCCAGTTTTTCAAGTTGACGTAAAGCCACAGGGCGATATTTAATAAAGTAAGCCATTGATTACCACCCTAATATTTTATCGACTTGTTCAGAGGTGAGTGATTCTCCCTCTTCTTTAATCGCGTCGTCAGCATCAGCATTGTCAATGCAGTCTTCAAGTGCTTCAATCAAATCAAAATCGTCCATTGGCGCGACGGCTAAAAAAACTTGATCTTGGTATGTTAATGTCAAACGCGCTTTCGTTTCAAGAAAGTCTCCTAAAGCCTTATCCACACGGATAGTTTCCAACTGAGTCTGGGTATAATCACTCATACACTTTTTAAGTTGTTTTGCCACATTAACATCTTCTATTGGCACCACCGCTAAAAACACCTGTTTCTGATAGATAAGCGTGATACGTTCTTTATCAGCAGCGGCGTGATTAAGCAATTCACTTAAAGTCGATTGTGCTTCTATCGTTTCATTTTGAACGGTTGCTCGCGCTCGTGACATCGGGCTTTCTTTTAAAATAACGATCACTTCCGCACGTAAACCTGCTCGAAGTTCTGGAGAATAAACAGTCACAATGCCGTTTTGTTGAACGATCACTTCTTGTTTAATAGTACCTAGCATAGTATTTATCACGTTCCATACATAAAGATTGTTAGGTAAATAAGCTATGTAGCCATGTATGGCGTTGTACCGTGTGTGTACTTTTTTAATGAGGAAACACTAAAAAGACTTCACCCGACATGACTTTTTTAATAAGATTCAAAGTTCAAAAGGTGGGTTTCGTACCTCTACCCACCCTACTTGCTACCATTTTATTTACTGATTCAAATAATTAATAATCTATCGAACTTGAATTTCCACCCGCCGATTTTTTGCCCAAGTGGCAGGATTATTACCTTGAACCAGCGGCTGACGATAACCATGCCCTTCTGTTTTAAGATTTCTCACGCCACGTTTAGCTAAAGCGGCGGCAATTGTGGCGGCGCGATTTTGTGATAATTGTACATTCAGTTGATCACTTTCCTGCTTGGAAACGCCTTTAAACGATTGAATATCTGTATACCCCTGAATTTGAACGAGTTTATCAGATATGCTATTAAATGTTGCTGCTAATTCATCTAATTGCTCATCTGAACCTGGTTGTAAATCGGCTTTTCCTATATTAAAATGGAAGTTACGAAAAGTATGAACTGGCATCACTCTACCAACACCACGTAATCCACAATCAGATAACAACTGATTCATCACCTGCCGACGCTCTGGATCATACAGGGCTAATAAACTCTCTTTATTAATAATTTCACCCGCCTCCGTAACAGCATAAGATTGTTCATCTAATAAAGCAATCACTCGCTTTTTAGAATCCTCATCATCTAAACAAGCCTGTAAATGCGCCTCTAAACTCAGCACAAATTGCCCTTGTTTATAATAAGTCTCGCCTAAACCATACCACGCTTGAGGAAAATGAGGGCGATATTGAAGAGCCAGCTTATAATGAGAAATCGCCTCAGAATAAGCCTTCTCATCTTCTAACAAAGAAGCCAAATTATTATGCGCCTCTGGCATCGTAGGGCATAATTCCAAAGCTCGCTCCAATAAAGCCTTTTTACGATAAATGCCTCCACCTTGATTATGTACATCATGGAATTGATAGACTAAATCAATGGCTAAATCGTTATTGCATTCCCCCCAACTATTAAGAGGCAAAATTGAAATTAATACCTAAATCCTGCAAGTAAAA
>JAGLHR010000386.1 GCA_023143415.1 Thiomargarita sp.
CGAAGAGGTTTTCGTTTTTTGAAGCGGAAACCTCGAATACCTGACAGGTTTTAAAAACCTGTCAGGTTTGAAACAACGTTGTAGAAGTTGTGCACGTTCCTTAATATTACGGTTTCAAAGCTAAAGCGTTGAACTCCAGCGTTGGACTCCAATGCCCAAAGCTGAAGCGTTCGAGGCTAAGAGTTTTTTAAAGAAAAACTTTAGCCTTGAATGGACTCGAATGTCACTCTTGACTGATAATTAATAACTGATTTTGAGGCTAAAATTTATTAGCCTCTAATTGAACACTGATAACTGATAACTGAATGAATAAAAAGACATTTCAATACGGTTCACATAGCATCACCATTGAAACTGGTGAAATTGCACGTCAAGCTGACGGTGCTGTCATGATTAGTATGGATGAAACCGTGCTATTAGTCACTGTAGTTGGTCGCAAGAATGCCAATTCTGAAAAAGATTTTTTCCCTCTGACTGTAGATTATCAGGAACGTACTTATGCCGCTGGTCGAATTCCAGGAAGCTTTTTTAAACGTGAGGGTCGTCCGACTGAGAAAGAAACGTTGACATCACGACTGATTGATCGTCCGGTGCGCCCACTCTTTCCAAACGGTTTTAACAATGAAGTACAAGTCGTTGCCACCGTTCTGTCCTTGGATCCGGAAGTTGATCCTGATATTGTTGCCTTGATAGGAACGTCTGCCGCCCTAGCTATTTCTGGTTTACCTTTTAATGGCCCATTAGGCGCGGCGCGAGTGGGTTATATTAATGGAGAATATGTACTCAATCCCAGTTTTAAAAAACGGGAAGAATCCGATTTAGACCTTGTTGTCGCAGGAACTAAAACTGCCGTATTAATGGTAGAATCCGAAGCAAAGGAGTTGAGTGAAGAAATCATGTTAGGCGCGGTGTTGTATGGACACCAACAAATGCAAACGGTCATTAATGTCATTAATGAATTGATACCCACATCAGAACCTTGGAATTTGCAACCTAAAGTCATTGATGAAAAACTCATTCAACGACTCACTGAGTTAGCAGAACAGCGTTTACGTGAAGGTTATCAAATTCAGGATAAACTGGTTCGCCGTGATGCTTTGGAAATAAGTCGGAAAGAAATTATTGCTGAGTTGTCTTTAGAATGTGATGAATGGACAGAAAGTCAAATCATTCCCGTTTTAGAAAAACTTGAAAAAAACATTGTGCGAGGCGATATTGTCGCTGGAAAAAATCGCATTGATGGACGAGATAATCAATCTGTGCGTCCCATTACTATTCGCACTGGGATATTACCACGCACACATGGTTCCGCTCTATTTACACGCGGCGAAACGCAAGCCTTGGTTGTGGTTACTTTAGGCACGGAACGCGATGCCCAAATTATTGACGCGCTGGAAGGAGAGTATAAAGAAGGTTTTATGTTACATTATAACTTCCCTCCCTACTGTGTTGGTGAAGTTGGACGAATAGGCACACCTAAGCGTCGTGAAGTGGGACATGGACGCTTGGCACGGCGCAGTGTTCAAGCCGTGATGCCTACGCTTGAAGATTTTCCTTATACAATGCGTTTAGTCTCAGAAATTACGGAATCGAATGGTTCTAGCTCTATGGCGAGCGTTTGCGGTGCCAGTCTTGCTATGATGGATGCTGCTGTACCCATTAAAGCAGCTGTTGCCGGGATTGCTATGGGATTGATCAAAGAAGGTGATCAATTTGTCGTTCTTTCCGATATTATGGGTGATGAGGATCATCTTGGCGATATGGATTTTAAAGTAGCTGGGACAACTCACGGTGTAACCGCTTTGCAAATGGACATTAAGATTGATGGTATTACCAGTGAAATTATGGAAATCGCACTGGAGCAAGCCAAAAACGGTCGTTTGCATATTTTAGATGTGATGTGTAAAGCACTGGCAACCCCTCGCCCTGAAATGTCAAAATATGCGCCACGCATAATCACTTTCCAAATTAAACCCGAAAAAATCCGCGAAGTGATCGGTAAAGGTGGATCCACTATTCGCACCATTACTGAAGAAACGGGTGTTAGTATAGATATCAACGATGACGGAGTGATAAAAATTGCCTCAGTTGATTTAATAGCGGGGCAGGAAGCTCGCCGCCAGATTGAAATGATTACTGCTGATGTTGAAGTGGGTAAGATTTATGAAGGTAAAGTGGTCAAATTAATGGAATTTGGGGCCTTTGTAACTATTCTTCCTGGAAGAGATGGCTTAGTTCATATTTCGCAAATTTGCAATGAGCGGGTTGAAAAAGTCACCGATAAATTGAGGGAGGGTGAAACCGTCAAAGTTAAGGTGCTTGAAATAGATAAACAAGGGCGAATTCGTTTAAGTATGAAGGCGATTAATACATAATTGGTGTCCAAAGCTAAAGCGTTGAATTCCAAGCTAAAGCATTTTTGAGGTTTGAGTTTTTTGAAGAAAAACTTTAAACCTCGAACTCCAAAATTTAACTGATAACGGAGCAGAAGAAGTTGGTAAAACCCATTATCGCTACCCTTATTGGAGGCACTCTTGTCGGTATTTTTCTACTCTGGATCGAATACCGTTATTTTATTCCTGCCTTTGAAAACCTATCTTTACCTGCATCAAGCAGTTGTACCTTCAATAAAGCATTTCGTGATTACTTACAAGATGGTGGTTTCGGTCCTGAAATGGTGCTCATTCCTGCTGGTCAATTTAAGATGGGCAATGTTCAGGAAGAAGTAAATCTTAATAAAGAAGTTGATGTTAATCAACAACTTATGATTTCTATTGAGAGTTTTGCAATAGGACGTTATGAAATTACTTTTGCAGAATATGACCGTTTTGCGATAGCGACCGGTGTAAAAAAACCAGATGATCAAGGTTGGGGACGGGGCAATCGTCCCGTGATTAATGTATCGCTGGAAGAGGCAACCGTTTACGCAGAATGGTTAAATGTGCAACAAACAAACCGTCAATATCGTTTGCCCACTGAAGCCGAATGGGAATATGCTGCCAGAGCAAAAACGAATAGTCAATATTGGTGGGGTGACGAAATTGGTTTGAATCATGCTAACTGTGATAGTTGCGGAAGTCGCTGGGATAATAAAAGAACGGCTCCTGTGGGTTCTTTTGCTGCTAATCCATTTAGTCTGCATGATATGTTGGGAAATGTTTATGAGTGGACTTGTTCAGAATATGAAGAAAAATATACTGGCAAAGAGCAACATTGTCTAAGCAAACATAATATTGACTCTCTTCGTGTACTTCGTGGCGGCTCATGGTACAGTCTTCCTAGATATGTGCGTGTTTATGCCCATTTCAAGAATAAGCTAAATTACCGCGATTTTACTGTGGGTTTTCGGCTTGTTAGTACATCATCTCATCCCATCAAAAAATAGAACTTTTAAATCTTATAGCCAAAACGAAAAAAGCTCACTTGTTCCAAACCGGCCATATTTATAAAATATGGCCAGTATAACTAAAATTGGGATTGTGAAAATTTAAAAAAAAGTTGAACCTATTCTATGACGAAAATATTTTTTATAAAAACCAATAACTTACATTCATTTACTTTTTTTTAATTCATCATTTCGAGGTTTGAGTTTTTCTTCAAAAAACTCAATTCTAGGTTCAAGTTTTTTCGGTAAAAAAACTTGAACCTAGAATCGAAACCATTCCAGTCTAAAACTATTTATAACGTGAAATATTCTGCCATTTTACTGATTGCAACCCGACAAATTGGTGACGTGTTATTGATAACACCATTATTACGTTCACTTCGCCGTGCCTATCCTGATGCGGTGATAGATGTGTTAGTCTATGAGAACAATGGCGGTATGTTAGAGGGTAATCCTGATTATAATACCTTAATTTCTGTTGCAGAACATCCCAACTTTGGTGAATATAAAATTTTATTCAAACAGATTTTTCACCGCTATGATTTAGCCATTTCTACCCTTTCCGGCGATAGACCTTTAATTTATGCCCTATTCGCTGCACATAAACGAGTTGCCGTTGTTCCACCAAAACGTTGGCAAGATGCCTGGAAACGGCTTTTCGTACAGGCTTGGACAGAATTAGATAATCAAAATACGCATACTGTTATCCAAAATCTTAGGCTCGCAGATTTATTAGGAATTGAACGTTGTTATGAGTTCGTTATTCCCCAACCACTTGATAATTTTGATAAATTAGATCAGGTGCTGCCCTTTGCCTGGCAGAAAGAACCTTTTGCTGTTTTGCACCTGTTACCGATGTGGCATTATAAACGTTGGACATTAAGGGGATGGGAGCAATTAGTCCATTATTTAATAAAAGTTGGGTTGCGCGTCGTATTGACAGGTGGGGATAGTCAAGAAGAAATTGCTTATCTCCGGAAAGCTTTATCAAAACTACCAAATACGGTTATTAATTTGGCAGGGCAATTGCGTTTTTGTGATGTCGCCCAGCTTATCCGTGCGAGTACGATATATATTGGTCCTGATACCGCCGTTACCCATTTGGCTGCGGCAACCGGTGTACCGACTGTTGCGTTGTATGGACCAACAAATCCTTTAAAATGGGCACCTTGGCCCTTTGGATATGCTGAGAATAAAACGCCGTTTAAGCAAAGGGTGAGACAAAATGAGAGTCAAAAAGTCGGTAATGTCTTCATAGTGCAAGGAAAATGCGCGTGTGTTCCCTGTCATCAAGAGGGCTGTGAACGACATAAACAAAGTTATAGTCGCTGTTTAGAAGAATTGGAGAGTGCGTCAGTTATTGAAGCGGTGAAAGTTTTTCTCAAATAACGCTTTGGAGTAACGTGAGAGGTTTCAGTAAATCCCAAGCCGTTGATAAAAAAAATGACGTGCATCATGGTTAAATGAGGAAACTAAAATCCAGAAATTGCGTAAATGGTGTAATTCGATGTATTATCTTACGCCCTAATCATTGTCCCTGTTGTGATGGATAAACAGCCAATAATTCTAAACACGCACCTCATAACCAAGGAGAGCGCACACATAACGATTTTGTGAGAAACAACTTTCGAGGCTAAAGTTTTTTCGTTAAAAAAACTTTAGCCTCGAAAGCATACTTATAAGGTAATGGATCAGGGCGATGTAAATAGTTTGACAGAGATTCCGCAGAATAGCCTAATGTACGCCAAGGCTCCATTTGTACGAGGGATTGACTGACTTTTACCGTTTCTTCTTGGGTTAATTCGCGTAAGTCACACGTACTAAGCGTATAATTAGAGCGTTTGAAAGGAACTTGAGACATAAAAAACCTCTTGCTAAAACATTAACTTCATTCACTCTGTGCCTTTGCCAAATAGCCGATCATATCTTTTATTGTCACCCGGTTTCAATTCATAGCAGGTTTTAGTGGTGACGACTTCTCCTGAATTTAATAATTCCGATACCGTCACAAATTAATAACCGCGCTTTCTCAACTTAGGAATGAATAGAGGTAGTGCTTTTGCGGTGTTATAACCACGCCCGTTGGCATGGGCAATAATAATTGAACCTGGCTTTACGTTGCGTAAGACGACCGTTATGGCGATAGCCTTTGCACTTTGTTTACGTGACGGTTCGGCTGTGAAAGAATAATTGTATTTTTTTTTAATGATAATGATTAATCTATTTATTGTCTTATACGCGGGTGATTTTCAAGTTATATTCAGCGCTGGAATAATTTTTTTATAAAAACCTTTTCAAAAAACTGCTTGCACCACATAATGCAAAAATATTGGTTGTTATGTGATAGGAGTAAAAATGACAGATGAATTTTAGAATTTCTCAGCATGCCTTAGACGAAATACAACGAAGAACCATTCCTTTCGATTTTCTCAAATCGGTATTAGAAAAACAACAGCAAATTATCCCAGAAAAGAATGGAAGACACGCCTATCAATCGCAGGTTGATTTTGGTTTCGGCAAGCTCTTTTTATTACGTGCCATTGTAGCAGATGATAACGATCCTGCTGTCGTTATCACTGTTTACAAAACCCGTAAAAAAATATTGGAAAACATTATGAAAGTCATTTACGATATCGAAGTTGATATACTACGCATCCTATTTAATGATAGCCCTGTTGAAGAGAGTGATGAGGAAAGGGAAGGAATCATTTTTGATTATGACAAACAAGGCAAACTGGTTGGCATAGAAATACTGGATGCCTCTCAACAAATTAATGAACCTTACGCAATGGAAATGAAATATGCCGTTACCCATTTTCATAGCCCTAAAATGCCGTAGTTAGCTGACGTAGGGGACCAACAAGCGTAGGTGAGTAGAGGATCAAAATCAGTAGAAATCCGATTTCTTGATTGTAGGGGCAAAACGACGTGTCTGTTCTACTATCATGGTTGAGAGCAATGCCGATTCGCCAATCATCATTTAGGGCGACATTGCCCCAAAATGGATTGAACTTGATTTTTAAACCATTGCGGTTGAGATAGTCAGTTTAAAGTATAGAATTTTTAACTGATAACAGATAATGAATAAGAATTATTGGGATCAGAGTAACATTAATTGATTAACTTTTATTTTTGATAGGCATTGTTATACCTTATGATGACTTTTACTATGACCCCAATTATTATGCGTCATACGAGTAATAAACCAAATATGACCTGTGAAAAATTAAAGTACAACGCGGAGCGTTGTGTTCGAGGTTTGAGTTTTTCTTAAAAAAACTCAAACCTCGAATGCATTCCCAAACAGAGTTTTGGAACGAGAAAAAAATCTTTATACACGTTTGCAGGTACGGCAAGATAGAATGCGTTCCCACGCCAGCGCGTCAATGCCATTAAGTTAAGGGCAGACACACAGGATTCGAGGCTAACGTT
>JAGLHR010000387.1 GCA_023143415.1 Thiomargarita sp.
TTTAGCCTCGAAGAGGTTTTCGTTTCAAAAAACGAAAACCTCAAATCAACTCGAATCATCTTCGAGGCTAAAGTTTTTCTTAAAGCCTCGAAAGGAATTTTTCTATGAAAACAGTTATTGTGATTGATTATGGCATGAGCAATTTACGCTCTGTTACTAAAGCCCTTGAACATGTCGCCGCTCATGATTGGAAAGTTAAAGTCAGCAACAAAGCGGATGTCTTATGTCATGCGGATAAAATTGTTTTTCCAGGGCAAGGTGCCATTGGTAATTGCATGACTTTGCTTAATCAAGGCGGATTAGCTGATGCCATTAAACAAACACTTGAAGATAAACCTTTCTTGGGTATTTGCCTTGGCTTACAAACATTGTTAACAAGTAGCGAAGAAAGTGGTGGAACTACTTGTTTTAATTGGACTTCTGGAACTGTACGCCGCTTTGTTGAACCTATTGATGAATTGCAGAATGGTGAACGTTTAAAAATTCCACAAATGGGCTGGAATCAAGTTCAACAAACAAAGTTTCATCCACTATGGACTGGTATTCCAGATAATAGCTGGTTTTATTTCGTACATAGTTACTATGTTGATCCAATTGATAATGGTGTTGTGCTAGGAACGACGCAATATTGCGGCATAGATTTTGCGTCAGTTATGGCACGAGACAATGTTTTTGCAGTGCAATTTCATCCAGAAAACAGCCAACAGGCTGGCTTAACTTTATTAAAGAATTTCTTGGATTGGTGATGAAATTGATACTTTGTCATCAAACTGAAACATTTAAAAAATATTGGAAAAAAAACACACTTATGTTAAGGAGAAAAAAACAGGATGAATTATCAATCTTTATCTCTAAAATTAGCGTTTGGACTTGGATTACTGGGTTTTATCAGCAGTATTGCGATAATACCCGTTTTTGCGGCAGATTGTATTTTAAAAGATGCAGCCTCATTTGACAGTTGCAAAGATAAAAACGTGAAAGGCTCAGGTTCTCGTGTGGGCATGTTTGATGTACCTGAATATTTCGCGCTCGCCGATCCAAATTTCACGGGGGGCAGTGGTCTTCAAGATTATATGGCTATTGATAAAATTCAAGTCATTTTACATACTAAAGATGAAGTGCAATGTCCAGAAAAAATTGAAGTGACAGGCACTTTAAAAAAAATGGAACTTGAGGGAGGAAAAGCGTGGGTGATCACGGTGACAGAATTTAAATGTTTGTAGGCAATGGTTTTTTCAATATAAAGAAACCATTTTCAATATAAAGAAACCATAATGATGAGAAACCAAGTTTATTAAAGAAACTTGGTTTCTAAATATCTGCGTTTCTCATTTCTGAAAGTTTAAAAGACGATATTTTGTATTTTTAGATATAAAAGTAAAGTAAGAAGTCAGTCTATAAGCCGGGTTCTGTACACCATTGACGACCCTTCGGGCAGAATTAAGTGCGACAGTCATTCATCTGGGATGCTTGTCACCAAACACCTCTAGCGACCTACCCTGGAGTAATGCGGACCACATTTGTATAGATGATAAACACTCTATACAATTCCACTATTTGGTCTTGCTTCGGGTGGGGTTTACCGTGCCATTGATGTTACCACCAATGCGGTGCGCTCTTACCGACACCTTTTCACCCTTACCTGAAAAAAAAGGCGGTTTATTTTCTGTGGCACTTTCCGTAAGCTCATGCCTCCCAGGTGTTACCTGGCACCCTGTCCTATGAAGCCCGGACTTTCCTCTACATTTCAAAAAAAATATAGCGACTGCCTGACTAACTTCTTGGTGTTATTATAAACTAAAAATGGTGAAATGTATAAAATATTTTTATACATTTTATTAAATCTCCATTAAAATCATCCAAAACACCTAAAAATAATATGCCAATTCAAATGTTTTTAAATACAGGCAAAGTGCCTGTAAAAATTTACACGAACGATGTCGCCTCTCATACCATTGATCAATTAAAGCTAATTGCTGAATTGCCTTTTATCCATAATCATGTTGCTGCCATGCCAGACGTGCATAAGGGCATCGGTGCCACTATTGGTTCAGTGATTCCAACTACAGGTGCGATTATTCCCGCCGCCGTGGGCGTGGATATTGGCTGTTTTATAGGTGAAACTAAAGTACCACTGATTGATGGTACAGCAGCAACACTCAAAGAATTGGCTGAACGTGGTGGTGAACATTGGGTATATAGCATTGACAAAGATCAAAAGATTACTGGTGCCAAAGCAACCGCAAAATTAACCCGTAAAAATGCGCCATTAATGAAAATCATATTGGATAATGACGAAGAAATCTTATGTACGCCTGATCATCAATTCATGTTGCGGGATGGCAAGTGGTGTGAAGCGAAAGATTTGAAGCCGAAAGCCTCTCTGATGCCGTTTTATAGTCGCCTGGATAAGGATAGTTATCGAATCCATCCTGCAACGGGTTCTGTCGAATTCCTTGAACGACAGGAGGATGTTTACTGTTTAACCGTGCCTGAGTATGAAAACTTCGCGCTATCAGCTGGTGTGTTTGTACATAATTGCGGAATGAACGCAACCCGTTTATCTATCAAAGCCAGTCAATTACCCGATAATCTCAAACAAGTTCGCCTAGCCATTGAAGAAGCCGTGCCTGTGGGATTTTCAAAGCATAAATCAATATTAGCTAAAAATTCCACGATTAAAGCGTTGAATACTGTACTTGAAGAGCAAATTTTCACCAAACATCCCGCTATTATGAAAATGATAAAAAACCCTTATCAAACATGGACACAACAACTAGGTACATTAGGAGGTGGAAATCATTTTATTGAAATCTGTCTGGATGAAAATCAAGAAGTTTGGGTGATGTTACACTCTGGTAGTCGGGGTATTGGAAACGTTATTGGACGTTATTTCATTAAATTGGCTAAGAAAGATATGGAAAAACATATAGCGCAACTGCCTCATCGTGACTTAGCTTATTTTACAGAGGGAGCAGAATATTTTGATGATTATGTGGAAGCAGTGCATTGGGCGCAAGAATATGCTTCATTCAATCGGCGCGAAATGATGCGCTTGATTATTGAAGCACTTCGCAAACCATTACCCCCTTTTGATGTGACTAAAGAGGCTATTAGCTGTCATCATAATTATGTCGCTATAGAAGAACACTTTGGAAAACAAGTCTATCTGACTCGTAAGGGCGCTATTCGGGCTGGCGAGGGCGAATTAGGCATTATCCCTGGCAGTATGGGAGTAAAATCCTATATTGTGCGGGGGAAGGGCAATCCAGAATCATTTTGTTCCTGTTCACACGGTGCAGGGCGAAAGATGAGTCGCACCGAAGCAAAACGCCGCTTTAATACCAATGATATGGAAACACAAACGCAAGGCGTTGAATGTCGTAAAGATAGAGGGGTTATTGACGAAATTCCAGGAGCCTATAAAGATATTGATGAAGTGATGGAAAACCAAAGCGATTTAGTAGAAGTGGTGCATACACTGAAACAAGTCGTCTGTGTGAAAGGTTAGAATTTTTAATGACAAACCTGCCAGTTTTTTGAAACATGGCAGGTTTTTTTCTAAATTTTTTGTAACTACTCAGCCCCCTCGTTCCC
>JAGLHR010000388.1 GCA_023143415.1 Thiomargarita sp.
CAGACTTTAGCTTTTAGCCTTGAAATTTATTTCAAGGCTAACCGCTGAGTAGTTATTTCAAAAAACTCCAACCTCGAATGGACTCCATCATATCAATTTATGCTTCAGTACTTAATTGATAACTTCACTGATAACTGAATTTTGATGCGAAAAAAAACGTTAGCCTCTAATAACTGAAACTGAAAACTGATAACTGAAAACTGATAACTGATAATGACTGAAGTGACTGTAAGAAAATTTGCTCGCAACGTGGGAATCCCTATTGAACGTTTATTAACACAATTAGGTGATGCCGGGATGTCTACAAAAAATGCAGATGACAATATTAATGACAATGAAAAATTGAAGTTGTTGGGTCATCTGCGTCTGATGCATGGCAAAATTCCTGAAAAATCGACACACACGCCAAAGAGAATTACCATTCAGCGTAAAACGAAAAGTGAAATTCGAGTACCGGGTTCAACAGGGCGTGCTAAAACGGTGCCGGTTGAAGTGAGAAAAAAACGCACTTATGTTAAACGTGGTGGTGTCGATACCCAACGCTTAAATAATGAGCATGAACGCTTAGAGGCGGTACAAAATGAGAATAATTCGCCTTCAGTCGCGCAAGCCAAAGGCGGGGGGGCTGTTGACACCTCTGCTCAACCAAAACGTCAAACAGAACAGGCTCGTACAGATCAACAGGTCTCTTCAAAAGATAAAGCAACTGCTGTAAAGAAGCCACACGGCGGCAAGGAAGAGTCATCTGCCAAAAAGGAAAATCGCCAACTATCACAGGAAGAAAAAACGAACAAGTCTGTGCAACCAATTGATTCAAAAGGAAAACAGAATAATCTGGATAAAGGCAAGTCTGGCGTTTCACCAACAAAAATACGAAAGCGTCAGTCAGGGGCAATGCGGGATAAGCCAACAACATCTGGTGTCACGCAAGTCAAAATAAAAAAGCGTCCATCCACAGAAGCGGCAGCTACTAAGTCAAACGAAGGTGCAAGGCAAGTTAGCGATAAAAATCGTTCTTCTTTTCAAGCTAATAAATCAGATACTCGTACCGTTAACAGGCGGCAAACCTCTCAAACGGCTGATAGAAGAGGGGATAATCGGCCTTCCACTGATGATAGAAGAAGAAATAATCCGCGAAACGCTGATAATACCTCTTCTGGTACTACACGTCAACCTGCGAGACCAGGTCAATCCGCGAGACCAGGTCAATCTCCTCGACCAGGTCAATCTCCTCGACCAGATCAATCTCCTCGACCAGGTCAATCCGCGAGACCAGGTCAATCCGCGAGACCAGGTCAATCTCCTCGACCAGGTCAATCTCCTCGACCAGGTCAATCTCCTCGACCAGGTCAACCCGCTCGACAAGATAAAAAACGTTCTTCTGTGACAACTGGAGGAGTGAAAAAAGTCACCTCTGAACAGAGGGGGGATAGAGCGAAAACGGCTCAAACACGTAATAAAAGAACGGCTCAACGTCCTCAAAGAAATGATAGATCACCGAATAGAGGCAACAAAACATCAACACAAGGTTACGATTCTCGGTCTAACAAGCGTGGACGGCAAGCCTTGTTGCAAGGTGAAGGTGAATCAAGGAGGGGACCAAAGAGAGGTAAACGGTTCGCCGGGCAGGAATCGCAACATGGCAGTTTTCAAATACCAACAACTCCGATAGTTTATACGGTCAAGTTGCCAGAAACGATTACGGTTGCTGAATTAGCACAGAAAATGTCCGTTAAGGCTGCTGATGTCATCAGGAAAATGATGAAGATGGGATCAATGGTCACCATTAATCAGGTGATTGACCAAGAAACGGCTGCTATTGTTGTCGAAGAAATGGGGCATACTTCAAAATTATTGAAAGAAAATGAAATTGAAGATGGCTTAATTCAGGTTGGCCACCATCAGATTGGTGAGCGTGTTTCTCGTGCCCCTGTTGTCACGATTATGGGTCATGTTGATCATGGTAAAACGTCATTACTTGACCATATTCGCCTGACGAAGGTTGCTGCAGGTGAAGCCGGTGGAATTACCCAACATATTGGTGCTTACCATGTAGAGACATCCAAAGGAATTATCAGCTTTTTAGATACCCCTGGACATTCCGCTTTTACAGCGATGCGAGCAAGAGGGGCAAAAGTGACAGATATAGTCATTTTGGTGGTCGCTGCTGATGATGGTGTTATGCCGCAGACTATCGAAGCGATACAACATGCTAAGGCGGCAAATGTGCCAATAGTGGTTGCTATCAACAAAATTGATAAGCCCGATGCTGATCCAGAGCGAGTTAAACAGGAATTAGTTGCCAAAGAAGTTGTTCCTGAAGAATGGGGCGGCGAGACCATGTTTGTGCCTGTTTCTGCGAAAACAGGGGAAGGAATTGATGATTTACTGGATTCAATTCTTCTGCAAGCAGAGATATTGGAATTGACCACTGTTGCTGATGGTTTGGCAACGGGTGTTATTGTGGAATCACGCTTAGATAAGGGACGGGGTGCGGTAGCCACTATGCTTGTCCAAAGCGGCACTTTGCTGAAAGGCAACGTTCTTTTAGCTGGCAAAGAGTTTGGTCGTGTACGGGCAATGCTAGATGAAAATGGTAAGCTGATAGAGAAAGCAGGTCCTTCGATTCCTGTTGAGGTGCTAGGATTGTCAAGTACCCCAAATGCAGGAGATGAAGCGATTGTCGTGCCAAATGAACGCAAGGCACGAGAAGTTGCTTTATTTAGACAAGGTAAATACCGTGAAGTCAAGTTTGCTCGTCAACAAGCGGCTAAACTGGAAAATATGTTTTCACAGTTAAAAATGGGGCAGCTCAACACGCTCAAAATTGTACTTAAAGCGGATGTGAATGGCTCGGTAGAGGCGTTACATGATGCGATGGTTAAGCTGTCTAACGATGAAGTTAAGGTTAAAATTATTGCCAGTGGAGTTGGTGGCATTAATGAGTCGGACGTGAATTTAGCAGTCGCCTCTGGTGCCATTGTAATCGGCTTCAACGTGCGAGCCGATCCGAGTGCTAAACGTCTGATTAAGGTGGAGGATGTTGATTTACATTATTATAGTGTGATTTATGAGGCCATTGATGAGGTTAAACATGCTTTAAGTGGTCTGCTCGCACCTGAAATTGTCGAGTCAATTGTTGGTTTGGCAGAAGTCCGTGATGTGTTCCGCTCGCCAAAATTTGGTTTAATTGCCGGCTGTCTTGTTGTGGATGGTTTAGTCAAGCGTCATAATCCTATCCGTGTTTTACGCGACAATGTTGTTATTTTTGAAGGTGAATTGGAGTCTTTGCGCCGCTTTAAAGATGATATTACTGAGGTCAAATCGGGGATAGAATGTGGTATTGGGGTAAAAAATTACTTGGATGTTAAAGTCGGTGATCAGATTGAGGTTTACGAAAGGAAAACGGTGGCTCGTACACTTTAATGGTTAATGGTTAATGATTAATGAAATACTCACCAGAATTTAGTCGTGTTCGACGTGTCGGTGAACAAATCAGGCGCGAATTAGCTGATATCTTTCGTCGAGAAATAGATGATCAGAGTTTAGGTCTGCTCACTATTTCTGGAGTAGATGTTTCGCCTGATTTGAAATATGCGCGTATCTATATAACTGTTCTTGATAATAACAAGGATGTTAAAGAAGCAGTACAGTATCTTAACAATATCACAGGGCGATTGCGGTATCATTTATCTCAACGCCTCAGTACACGTACAACGCCACAATTGCAATTTGTGCATGATAGTTCAATTGAAGAAGGAAGTCGCTTATCAGCGTTAATTGATTCCGTGCAAACTTCAGAAAAACGAGACGATTATGGCTAAGCGACGAACTGGACGCGATGTACATGGTATATTATTGTTAGATAAACCTGTTGGCATAAGTTCAAATGCCGCTTTGCAGCGTGTCAAACGATTGTTTCAGGCACGCAAGGCGGGGCATACGGGTAGTTTAGACAATCTTGCGACTGGCTTATTGCCCTTATGTTTAGGTGAAGCAACTAAATTATCAGGTTTTTTATTGGAAGCCGATAAATATTATCAGGCAGAATGTCGCCTTGGTGTGACAACAACAACTGGAGATGCAGATGGCGAAGTTTTGCTAACCCGCCCGTTGGTCTCCATTGATAGAAAACGAATTGATCAGGTCATCAAGTCGTTTATTGGTCCCATTCAACAAATGCCCCCAATGTATTCTGCAATTAAACATCAGGGGCAAGCCCTTTATAAATTAGCGCGTCAAGGTAAAGTGGTGGAACGTAAACTACGCTCGATTATGATTTATGAACTGACTGTGTTGAATTTTGTGAACAATTGTATTTCTTTAGATGTGCATTGTTCTAAGGGGACTTATATTCGTACTTTGGCTGAAGATATTGGAGAGGCACTGGGATGTGGTGCCCACCTGAGTGCTTTACGTCGTACAGGCGTAGGTGATTATCGTAAAATGCTTGATTTTGAAACGTTGGAACGTGACGCTGTGCAGGGGTTTGATGTTTTAGATCAATTGCTTATACCCATGCACACGGCACTTCACCACTGGCCAACAGTGAGATTGGAAAGTGATTTGGCCTATTATGTACGACAAGGACAGCCTGTACAGGTTTCAAAAGCACCTGCAAATGGTTGGGTTAAATTGTTCGTCATCAATCCCCATTCAACAGAGGCGAGTTCCGATCAGTTTATCGGAATTGGTCAAGTGTTAGACGATGGTCGTGTTGCCCCTCGGCGGCTTATTAATGATAAATGAAGAAATTAGGAATTTTATATGTCTTTGAGTACTGAAACAACAGCTAAACAGATTAAAGAATATCAACTTTCCCCTAGCGATACGGGTTCAAGTGAAGTACAAGTTTCCCTATTAAGCGCGAATATCACCAGTCTTTCTGAACATTTTAAAGTTCACAAAAAAGATCATCATTCCCGTCGCGGTTTGATTAGAATGGTGAACAAACGACGGAGTTTGCTTTCTTATTTGAAAAGAAAGGATGTGGGACGGTATCAAAATTTGATTGCCAGACTGGGATTACGCCATTAATCCGTTATTTAGCTATCAGTTATTAGGAATGTGCATGAAATAAAATCG
>JAGLHR010000389.1 GCA_023143415.1 Thiomargarita sp.
GTTGAATGGGAGCAACTGATTTCCTCGAAACCAATCTCAGATTAAAAATCCGTTGATTTCCTCAATCCGTTGTACTCAGTCAGGTAGGGTGGGCAAAGTCCTTTTTCGTGCCCACCTTCCTCATTATTAAAAAAGTGGTGGGCAACCACGTTGCCCACCCTACATGGCTTTGGAGATTTTTGGCGTTCAACGTTTTGGAGAAAAATGATGAAAAAATATGGACAATATATTTTATTTTGTTTACTCAGTTTTGGCTGCGCCAAAAAAGCGCATTTAGCGGTAGTAAATGACTTTTCAGAAACTTGGGTACAAAATCTCAGTGTAAAAGCAACAGATGTTAAGCAGTATTATCAGCAAGGTATTGTTAATACACTTGAAATATGCCTTCATCGCCAAAATACCAATTCTCAACAATGTGATGGAACAGCCTTTTTAAAAACATCGCAATTTAATGGTTTCCTCATTTTAGATGCAAAAAAAATATGTGAATTTAGAGATGGCGCATACAACATAACGTCAAAACAAAGTAAAAATGTGGATTATGTCGTCAAATGTGGAAATCATCCTATAAAAAAACCTGTTATTGCCAGTTGGAAAAAGCTATGTTCGTCACAAGAGTCTAAACTGGAAAATGATCGACAAAAATTTTGTTTGGGTTCAACAGGAAGTCAGGTAAAGCAATTGGAAGACGAACTCGTTCTCAAAAAAGCGAAACTAGAAACTTGTCAAGCGTTGGCTAAAAAAAATGAATTGTCTGATCAATTAATTCAAGAACAAGAGAAAACGAGAGAATTTAAGCGAAAAAACGATCAACTCACTCAAAAATTGGTTCAAGCAGAAGCAAAAATAAAGAGTTTTGAACAAGCTAAAAAATGCGAAATGAGAAGCATTGGTGATAATCGCATTACTGTGATCATTAAAAATTACACGCTACGCTTTGTTAAAGTCAAAAGCACATACCGCATGGGTATGAAAAAAGGGATTCGTATCACACTCACAGAACAAGAAGCCAATGCTTTTCATCAAGAGGCGATGAAATCACTCCCCAAAAATTATCAGCCTATTTATCCTAATATTTTTAAAGCCGTTTCAAAAAATGAAAGGCTAAAACATGTTGCACAATTTTGGGTTCAAGAAAAAACCATCAATCCACAATTGTATAAAGACATTATCGTGGGCGGTTCAGCGGATAGCATTTCTTATGATGATGCCATGAATGTGATTGATACACTTAATAGCTGGTGTCAAGGGGAAGCACAATTTCAATTGCCTGATGAAAAACAATTTGTCTCTCTTGCAAGAATGGCTTATAATCCGATTGAAGAAGGTTTACAGCCTTGTGAAACCTTGAAGGAAAAGGTGGCACTGAATCATATTAAACAACTCTTTGGTTATAAATGGCAACTCACTAATTCTTATTGTTCGTCACTTGATAATGTCGTTTGCGATAATAAGCAATCGCGCATCAAAAAAGGGGGCAGTAGTGAATCCAGATATGCTGCGGAATGTATGCCAGAATATAGGGCAGAGTCGATGCCAGATTTAAGGGAACAAAATACGACGTTTAGATTGATTTTTAAAAGGCTGAAATAGGAGAATGGAGTACAACGCTTCAGCTTTGGCGATTTAATAGCACAAAGCTGAAGCGTTGAACTCCAAAGCGTTGAACTCCAAAGCTGTTGAACTCCAAAAATAGGAACACTCTCATGTATAATAAAAAATACCTTGTATTGTTATGCAGTTTATTCATTTTCAACCAATCTGCCTTTGCGAAATGTTACAAACTTTATATTGATACTATTCCAAATAACGCAATAATCAAAATTCAGAATATCATACCTAAATTTAAACAAGGCATCTGTCTTTCACCCGGTACTTATGATGTACAAGTTAAAAAATGGGGTTATCTAAACTGGCGAAAAAAGATTAGGATTAGAAATAGAAAAGTCAATTTGAAAGTGAGGCTTAACTCTAAAAACTTCAAGCTGGTGAAAAAATACAAGTTGTACGTCAACGCGACGCCTCCAAATTCCGAAATTCGCATTATGAATATCGTGCCTAAATACCAGCCTGGTATTCTCCTAAAAGCGGATAAATATAAGGTTAAAATCTCTCAAAAGGGCTGTAAAACTGATGAACGGTGGATTGAAATCACTAATCATGATTACACACTTGATGTTAATTTACAATGCAAAGTCATTCCTGCTTCCTCACCTACTCCACCAACGGTTCCAAAAACGGTTCCAAAAACGGTTCCAAAAACGGTAAAAAAGTTACCGCCTAATCTTAAACCCGAACAGACGGTAAAACAATATACATTGCCACCACTTCATCTTGAACCGGGTGAGTATGAAATTATCCTGTTTGATGGCGTTAAAAAAACACTTTTTGAAACAACCGTTCAAAATACGCCTTTAACAGTCAGTTTAACTAGAAAAGCAGATTGCCGTTTAAAAACAAATCCGACGTTTAAAGAAGTTTCCATTAAAGGAGGGCATACTTTACGGTTTATCAAGATTAATCTTCCGATAACTTATCAAATTGATATTGCACTCAGAAAGGCACAAGCAGAAGGATTTTATCAGAAAGCGCAAGCGATGTTATCGCCTAATGCGTCGTCGCCTCTCTTTCCTTTCATTTTTAGGGCAATGTCAGAAAATACCGTGTTTAAAGAGATTTCAACATTTTGGATTCAAGAAAAACCGATTGATTCAAAATTATTTCGAGCCATTATCCCTAATGGTTCATCGGATAGCGTTTCTTATGATGATGCGATACAGGTGATCAAAACGCTTAATAAATGGTGTGAAGGAAAAGTCACCTTTGAATTGCCCAGTGAAGAAAAGTTTGTTCACCTTGCGAGAACGGTTTATAACCCTATTAAAAGTGGTGAATTAAAAGATTGTGAACGATTAAGAAAAGAAGATGAATCAGAAAGAAGACAAGTCAAGAAACTATTGGGTTATCAATGGCAACTGACCCGTTCTCAATGTCAGCCATTTAGTGAAGAATCTTCTGAACCAGCGAGTCAATGCGATGAAGAAATGGTTGTCAAAAAAGGTGGCAGTTTTGAATCAAAAGATGCAACGGAATGTACGCCAGAATACCGCGCTCAATCTGCACCAGATATAAGAGAGCCAAATACGACTTTTAGATTGATTTTGTTGCAAATTAAGAATTGGAGTCCAACGTTTTAATTTTAGTAACTACTCAGCACCCTCGTTCCCAAGCTAGATATCTCATCGTTATACACAAGTATTTAAGCATTTGATTTAAAT
>JAGLHR010000039.1 GCA_023143415.1 Thiomargarita sp.
TTTTCTTCAAAAAACTAAAACCTCGACTTGAGTTTTTTTTCAAAAAACTTAAACCTCGAAAATAATTTAGCGGGCTTTAGCCTGCTTTAGCTATTAGCCTTGAAATTGATTTCAAGACGGAGTAGTGACTTTTTTTTCAAAATTAAACGGATTAATGGCAAAATTGATTAAAAAATTAGAAAACTTGATATTATAATCAATTAACGAGATAACAATTTCATTGATAATTATTGACATTGTACTTTATGGAGTACAACTCTCAACAACTAAGTAGGTAGGCAAAAGTTGCGGTATCTACTTATTTAGGGCTTGTAATTGTCGAATATGAGGATGTACCAAAGCCGCACCCAACATCTGGTGGTAATACTCAATACCACATTTTTTTAAAAACAGAATACAAATCAATGAGTTATAACTCAGCCTGATCGGAGGTATTATCTTAATAACCTATTGATTTTTCTGCTTATTTAAAAAATAACTTCTTATTAAAAATTCTTACAAGATAAAAAACGGCGGTTTCGAGTATACACATAGTACACTATTTCTCAAGGTTTAAAAACTTGATCATTAAGTAATAGTTTTGTATTTCGACAGGCTAACTTTCGCCTCGAATTCATAAGTAGTAGAACAAAAATATTTTAACATTTTGAGTCGTTTTGCCGTTACACCAAAAATACCTTGCCCACCCAACCTAAAATGTTTTCGAGGTTTCAGTTTTTTGAAGAAAAACTGAAACCTCGAAAAGACTTTTGCCTACCTACTTAATTAAAATTTAAAAAAGCCCTCTTTTATCTAAATGAAAGGGGGCTTTGTGGGCTGTTACCAAATTTTATTCGTTTATTTCGTCAATCCGTTATACTTACTGACTTAACCCGCGTGAAAATGGGAATCCGCCCAAAGCTGAAGCGTTTTCGAGGTTTAAGTTTTTCTTCAAAATACTTAAACCTCAAACTCCAATTTTAACTCTTAATTCGCATTTATAGTTAGCGTTTTTAATCCCTTCTTATATCACTATGCCAACTCAACCCAATAAAACATTTGAAACGTTTGATAATCCTAATGAAGAACGTGATTATACTATTCATATCCGTATGCCTGAGTTTACCTGTTTATGTCCAAAAACAGGGCAACCTGATTTTGCTACCTTGTTTTTAGATTATGTGCCTGATAAACTTTGTATAGAACTCAAGTCATTAAAGAATTATATTTGGTCTTATCGCAATGAAGGAACATTTCACGAAGCGGTGACTAACCAAATTCTTAATGATTTAGTACAAACCTGTGCGCCGCGCTTTATGCGTCTTAGAACAGAATTTAATGTGCGTGGCGGTATTTATACCACGGTAGTGGTGGAACATATTGCACGAGGCTGGATACCGCCTCAAACGGTTCATTTACCCTGATTTTATCTCTAAAATCTAAATCGTGTCCATCCGGAAACGGCTTTTAAAATCCCAAAGCTGAAGCGTTGGACTCCAAAAAAACAAAGCTAAAGCGTTTTCGAGGT
>JAGLHR010000390.1 GCA_023143415.1 Thiomargarita sp.
TCAAAAAAAATTATTGATTGAGGTTCTTGCAAAACTCTGAACGCACGATGTTTTAGAAATCCGATTTTTGAAAAAAAAATCGGATTTCTAAATCTCAACTCAAAAAAAAATATTGATTGAGGTTCTTGCAAAATTCTGAACGCACGATGTTTTAGAAATCCGATTTTTGAAAAAAAAATCGGATTTCTAAATCTCAACTCAAAGAGTTTTACAAGAGGCTCATTTATTGATTTTCAGTTTTTAAAAAAACATTATAAATTTAATGCAATCAATAACTTAATTGTAATATAATGTAAATTTTTCTGAAAATTCTCAAATTCTGAAAATTCTGATTCAAACCTTTTCTGGAATTAAACCGTTTTCAAACAAGAAAGGTTAATACAATGAAACAAGTCGCCCCTTTACGTTACGACGTGATTTTCAAAAAGGCTTTTAGTCACCCTGCCCTTTTCACTGCAATTTCAAAGGATTTCCTTGGTATCGAATTGGAAATTGATAAGGTAGAGCATGACAAAGCTTTTGTTCCACCAGTGGGTAGCGTAGCCACCAAATTTGATTTATTTGCCGAAGATAAAAAGAATCGGGTGATTGTCGAAGTGCAACATGTCCATTATTCCGATAGTTACGAGCGTTTTCTCTATTATCAATGTAGTGCGATGGTAGAAAGCATAGTCAGTTCTAGCAATTACCGTTTTCCAATGACGGTTATGACGATAGTCTTTTTTACGGGTAAAAAAACGCCCAAATCGGATAGCGGAATTGTGGTGCAGAATTTTGAAGCGAAAGATTTTGTGACTGATAAATTGCTTGATAACGTTTTTCAGCGTAAACATCGGCTCATTTTTGTGTTCACTCATGATTTTGCTCATGCGGATACACCAGAGCAATGTCGTGAATGGATGCAAGCGATTGATGATAGCTTAGACGAAAAAGTGGATGAGAAGAAATATTCTAATCCCTCAATTCAAGCACTTTTCAAAGTGATTGAGAAAGAGAAAATCACGCCAGAAGAACGCGCTCGTATGAAGGATGAGTATAATCAGGAGGACGTAAAAAAACAGTCTTTCAAAAAGGGCGAGGAGAAGGGATTGAAAGAGGGCGAGGAAAAGGGGATAAAGGAAACCGCTCGCAATTTTAAGGCCATTGGCACCTTGACAATGGAACAAATAGCCAATGTGACTGGCTTAACTTTGAAAGTGGTCAAGGCACTGTGAAGGAGTTCAACGCTTTAGCTTTGAGCACGCCCAAAGCTGAAGCGTTGGACTCCATTTTTAACTCTGTCGGATTCTTTCGGTTATTTGTCTTCAATACGCATAATCAAAGCGTTCAAAAATCCACTTATCTTTTTCAGCGATGATTTCTCGTAGTTCTTGATCATAATAGGTACGATAATGCTCATGCGAACTGACATTGACTGATGGATAAGTTTGAATGGCTTTCACCAAAGACGGTGGCAGCGTTACTGCGCTACTCATCAGACGTAATAATTCATGACGCAATTCTTCAAATTTGCCGATTTTTAAAGCATCTAAATTTTGCCCGAATATTTTCTTGATATGCCAACTATAGCCACCAAATTCAACATTTTCCACTTCTAAATCCATCAATGTTAAAACGGTGCTTTTGAAATCTTTTGTTCCCTGATTTGAGATTTGATTAAATATTTCATTATCGCCCTTTTTTTTGAGATAATAATACGCTGAGATATACCAACTGTAAGGATTGCGAATAAAACCTAATATGGGTAAGGATTGATAAGCGGTGGGAATATCGTAACGGGTTAGATGCTCATCAATGATTTGTACTTGCCATTCCAGCGGTGCGTATTCGTGACAGATTCTGCGTACAAATGAACCACCGGTTTTGGGAAGATGAATAAAAACAAAATGTTGAGTTAGGATCATTTTTACCTCTTTTTCACTTTTACCTCTTTTTCACTCTCTTTTTTTGAATCAGAATTTTCAGAATTTGAGAATTTTCAGAAAAAAACAAATAAAATCAATAGGTTATTTATCCACTCGTTCCCAAGCTCCAGCTTGGGAACGCATTCAGGGACGCTCTGCGTCCCGCGACGCAGAGCGTCGCAACAGGCATTCCCAAGCTCTAGCTTGGGAACGAGGGGGACAATTCTCAAATTCTGATTGAGTGGGAATTTGGAAATTAATACAAATCGGAATCTGCCATCGTATAACTAAAATGGGCATCTGTCCATTGCAAATCTAATTCGGGATGAAAAATCCTGAAAACAGGCGTAACCATCTCTGGGCGAGGATTAGGCTTAAAACCGAGTTTTTGCAAACGTTCTTTTTCGGGATACGCCGCAGAAAACCAGGTTTCTAGCATTTTGACACCGCGCCAGCGCAAAATATCAACCACTTGCTGCCAACAGGATTGCGCCAATTCTGGCGTTTCAGGAAAACAAAAATCGACTAATTGTGCGACAGGCTTATTAGGCGTAATCACAACATAGCCCAGTACGTCGGGCGATAAAAAGGCGGAAAAAGCCCATATCCAATACTTTTTATGTGGAATATCAATAAATCGCCAATTCAGAAAACGAGCGGTGCGACTAATGATAAATGAATATTGCCCCGCCCGTTTTTCCCAAAGTTTGTCATAAGCCGTATCGAATTTTTCAGGTGTTTGAATCAATCCAATGGGATTATGTTGTGAAAGTTGAAGAGGTATCGTATAGCGATAGTAATGCCAATTGCTAAAAGGTTGATATTTCATCAACAACTTGCCGAGACGAAGTGGACGTTTGGATGGAAAACCAAATAATAAAACCAGTTTATCTTGCCCTGTCCATTTCTCTAAAAAAGCCATAAAGTTTTGTACAAACACTCCTCTACGCCCTGCCGTAAAAGCGCGATAGCGTGGCGTACTAAAAACATCACGAATAAAACCCACTGAAGTCGTTCGCCCTGCACAAATCGCCCGATGCACAGTACAGGCATAATGCGCCGCCAAATCACCATTATCTGCCCAAGTCAACATGATACGCGCCCCATCTGGATTATGGGTATAAATCCAATGCCAAGTTTCATCGGAGCGATAACTGGGAAAAACTTGTGCAAAGCGGGTTTGAATAGCACTTTCATCTCCTGGTTGATAAGGGCGAATAGTAAAAGTGGGTTGATGACGTGATTCCGTCACATCGGATTCTGAATGCGCTTTCTTCACATCGGATTCTGAATGCGCTTCCTTTGATGACGTGCTTTTAACAAACTGTAATAAACGGTAGCCATAACGCCCATCACCATATCTTTCTTGATAGCGACGCAAAGCGATTAATAAATCATCTAATGCGGTTTGAGTTAATTCCAAATCGGTAAGAAGGGCTTCGCGGTGTTTTTCTATTACCCATAATAAATAATCAACCGTCGGCGCTGCCTGCTTTGATAAATCCACCTGTTCCGTTAAACGAAATTCACGCTCTTTTGCTTGTTGTAAAATGTCGGTAAGAAGAGGTAAATGTTCTGTCGTATCGCCAGGGGTGGGCTGTAATCTGACTTCATCGGCAATCAAAATAACACCCTTTTTCACCAATAAATACTCTGCTTTCTTAAAAAGTGCCGATGGAAGTATATATTGTGCCGATTCTTGCAATAGAATCACATCATAACTTTCTGCCGGCGCGACAAAGTCTTCAAATCGCACTGATTTTAATTGCACTGATTTTAAGAGGTCATTTTCGTTAAGTCTTTGTTTTGCAATGTTTATTTCATTATTGCTTGGCGTAATGGCAGTAATGTGATAGCCGAGTTTTACAAGTTGTCGTGTGGTTGTTCCTAAACCAAGCCCTATTTCTAAAATGCGGCAAGGCGGTTTTGGCAAATAGTTTAGTAACAAATCAGTCGCCCGTTGTTGTACAGCACTGATTTGCACATTTTGCACCGCTTCTCCTTCTTTAAATAAGCCATAATGTAAATAATTGACGTGACTTTCTTGTAAGTACAAACTATGTGCATAAACATTGAGAGGAAATTCTAAATTTTTGTATGGATTTGTCGGGGTAGTCATTTGTAAGTATTCGAGAATTGATTTGACGTTTAAGTTTTGAATCAGAATTTTCAGAATTTGAGAATTTTCAGAATTAAACATTAACTGATGTTACGCAGGGTGTTTCTAAATTCCACCGATGAAATCGGTGGAATTTTGCAGAATTTGGAAGCACCCTGCGTAACATCAGACATTAAATCAAAATCAGTTTTTAAAAAAAACTGCTCCCGCAGTATATTCTGAAAATTCTCAAATTCTCAAATTCTGATTCAAATAAGATAAAAAGTGATATTTTAAACCATAATGAATATAACCAACAAATTCAAAGCTAAAGCGTTGAACTCCTATTCAAAGCTAAAGCGTTGAACTCCAAAAAAACTGGTTCCGGCGTGGAAACGAGAAAAATTGTGGAAGGCATTCCCAAACAGAGTTTGGGAACGAGAAATGATTAGGGCAGCTAATTTATTATTTAATTAGTAATTAATAATTAACAATTAAGAATTGTGGCCCTTTAAAATTTTTTATCAATGCGCCTTGAAATGGTTTTATGTCGGTCACAACCTTTAAAATCGCCTCAGTCAATTTTTATGATCAAAAAACTGTCAAATCAGGCTTAATCTTTATCTTCGTAAAATGTTTTATAATCGGGACTAAGGTTTTAATTTAATTGTCAAATTGCACAGTCACTTGAAACATTCCCCAAGTTTCAAGCGATGTCGGGTGGCAGCTTTGAGGGCTTGTTGCAGAAAGCCTGACAAGTTTAACCGACAATTTGTTTTATCGGGGTACCAATATGACCCGTTTTGGTCATTTCGGTAGGGTAAAATTTGTAATTATTTGATTTAATTGGGAATTAGCAAGCGTAGCAAGCGTAGCAAGCGTAGGGTGGGTAGGAG
>JAGLHR010000391.1 GCA_023143415.1 Thiomargarita sp.
AGGGCTTTACGATAGGATCGTTGATTAGCAAAACTCTTCAATTCTAAACCAAACAATTGCCCGGCATGACGTATCAATAAATCAATTTGTCCATTACCCGTCGGAAATTCGGGCTGAACCTGTGCATCATAACTACGGAGAAAACTGGTCAAATAGAGATAGATATGAAAATGAAAGACGGCTTCATACACACGTAAATCGTCCCGGCGACGAGGGGCGTTTTTCAAAACAAGTTGTTGATTTTCTTGTAAATACCGCTCATATCTCCGCAACAATTGAGGGATATTGAGACTGTCTTCGGTAATCGTATCCGATAAATCCTCAAACGGATCAGATAATCTGTCCATTTTATGAGACAGTTCTTCGGCAAAATAGCTGAATAATTGCTTTTGTACATAAGGGCAAGGAAATTTCACATAATTTTCGCTCAAGCTGACTTGTTCAACTTCCACTATCCCATTCATATAAAGAAAATTGATGATGGGATTACGGTAGGTAAATTTGACCTTGTTTTTGGTTTGGAAAAGTTCCAAAACGAATGATTTATAAGGTTCCTGTTTCGCCTTACTGATGAGGTTCAAAATGTTGTTATTGGGCAACAAGTCGAGCGCAGCGGCATAAACCCCTTCAAAATATTCTATCGTAATCGGTTTGTCAATGGCTTTATTATATGTTTCTGTCAACAATTCCCCAAACCAACCTGTTAAACCGGGTTGCCCTTGAAATTCAGACCAAATACGTTCCACCACTTCTGGTTCAATCAATTGCCCACTTTCTTGTTGATAGCCGTTGAAAAGCGAAACCACCTCATCATGAGTCAAATTAGGAATATGCAAACTTCGCTGAACATTGAAGGGCGAACCCTTGACATTTTCCACGCCTAAGACGGTACGTACCCCTATTAAAGCCATGCTATGTAACAGGTAATCCTTCTCGGCGGTGGGTTTGTCCGTTTGATTTTGACGAGCCGTATAAATATTGCGGAAAAAACCGACTAGTCCTGCGATAACGGGTTCTTGAAGTCCATCAAACTCATCTAAAATCAAAATCAAGGGCTTACGGAGGGTTTCCCGTTTGAACAACAGACGAAAATCTTCTAACGTGTTGATGTCGAGTTTCTCTAAACTCAACTTTTCCGTCAATTCCCTGCCCAATACTTGAGCGACACGATTGACATCAGCAACATTAGAAAGATGTTGCAAAGGTAGAATAACCACATCAAACTGGCTTTCTTGCTGAAGGGTTAAGACGACTTCTCGCATGATCCAGCTTTTACCCGTTTGACGCGGTGCCCAAATTGTGATGTAATGACCCCCTTCTTCTGGCGCATCTCCTTTTAATTGCGTGAGGGCATTGGCAATTAATGCTTTCCTGGGTGCGTAGTAATGTAATTTGTTGTTTGGGGGACCATAAGATGAAAATTTTCGCATTTTTTTTAACTCCTGTCGCTCATTGCAAGTGGTTTTTTATGTGACAACGATTTTTTAAGGCAACCATAAAGGATTGCCCCTACAAGATTATAACAAACTGAGTTGACACTATAGAGTGTGGGATTCCAGCCTCATCACTCTTTTCCCGTCTGCACAAACCGAGGAATCACAGTCACACCCGTTTCATCATCCGTATAATCTATCTCAAACTTTTCGCGATTCGTTTCATCAACTGTTTCAATAAATAACACTAACCAGATTGAAGTCACTCCTAATTGTTGCCCATATTTTGCGGCTTGAACAAGGGCTTTACGATAGGATCGTTGAT
>JAGLHR010000392.1 GCA_023143415.1 Thiomargarita sp.
CTGCCATTTAAAGCGACTTTCAACGTGGCATTTGCATTATTTGTCCCTTGATTCTCTACAGAGACAGTATAAGTCACCATATCGTCCACTAACATGGATTCTTCCACATCATTAATAGCAGTAACGGCAAAAGTAGAAGGGGTTCCTAGCGCATCTCTTACTGTCAACTCGAAACCTTTGGCAAAGGGCGAAAAGGTGATGAGTAGAATTGATAAAACGGGTACAATGCGAAATAAACCGATTTTGCTGTTTCTGGAGTGATAAATCAAACGGATTAAATTTGTCATAGTGAAATTCCTCTTATGAATTATGAATTATGTACTGAAGCACAATCGAATATGATGGAGAACGCTTTAAGAACGTGCATGAAATAATATCGACGATTTGACAGGTTTTGGAAACCTGTCAGGTTTGAAGCAACATGGTAGAATTTATTTCATGCGCGTTCCTTAGCTTTGGTCGCTAGTAATTTTGTCACGCCCAAAGCTGAAGCGTTGGACTCCAAATGAAAACTGATGCTTTACTACTTATAAACCTCTTTCCTATTATATCAAGAGCATCTTGCAAAACTTTTTAATAAAATTGTATCAGCATTTTAAACATAGTAAAATATCATAAAATGGTAAAATAAACAAGATAAATTCTGAGAAAAAAACTGAAAGAAACTCCAATTTCATTAGGCCAAACCTGACAGGTTTTTAAAACCTGTCAGGTTTAGTGACGATATTTTAGTTTTTTCTTCAAAAAATAAATTTCCAAAGTTGGACTCCAAAATTTGGACGTTGTATAATTTTATTCAATGTTCAAGTTTTTTACCAAAGAGAATAACTACAAGGATTGTATATAATATTCGAGGTTCAAGTTTTTCTTCAAAAAACTTGAACCTCGAATGGATTAGATCGTGGTTGTACTTGCTTGAAATCCTATATACAATCCTTGTAGTTAGTAAGCGTAGGGTGGAAACCCACAATTCCATTTTCTAATCCGATTCAAAAACAATTCGCACCTTATTCAACTCATAACCCTTTGTTAATCTCAAAACATAATCATTGAATCGTTTTTGCATTTCCGCAACGGTAACGGGTGAACCCTCAGCTTGCAACCGTTTTTCCAAATCTTTAAGATGAACAGTCACCTTTATCAGCCCTGATAAGCCCTCTTGCACCGCTTGAATAAAAGCCGGCGTAATATTTTCAGGTAAAATACGGTGCCTGAAAAAGGAATCAAGCAAAGCACGCGCTTCTGGTTTCAGTAAATCTCGCTGATGAGCCGCATTTTCTAGTTCTACTAATAGGCTTTTTGTCCATTGGCGATAAATGTATTCTAAAGACTGACTCAATTCCGTCAATGTCGGGCAACGCGCTGTTCGTATTTCTTTAACTGGCGTATAACCACAATGAGGGCATACTGTATGTGCACTCAAATCATTTTCACTGAGGGCATAACAGCTCTGCAACTGATTTAACTGATTTTCAAAATGATTCAATTGTTGGCGGGGTAATAATGCGATTCGCACTATTTTTTTTAGATTTAACAAGCGTTTATCGCCTAATAACTGTCGTTTAACTTTTTCTTCTCGCGCTCCTAAACGGGCTTGTTGGTGTAAATGAAAATAAGTTTTGGCATAAGATTTTTGTAAACCATTCAATTGCTGTTGAGCGTGGTAACTAAAACCAGTATTATTGCGTTGCCGAACATCACTTAATTGGGAAAGGAAAGTTTCACGAACCTGCTGCATCTCTCCATGCCAACGCTGTTGAGGCGGTAAAGCCGCTTCTGCTGCTGTTAGATAAGCGATGGGTTGGCTTAATTCTATCAATAAGGTTTGTAGATGAGTCACATTTTTCAGAATTTTGAGTCCACTCCATTGTGCAGTCACTTCTCCCGCCGTGTAACGAAAGTTCTTAAATTTAAACGCTGTAGAATAGGATTGTAGCGACTCTAAAAAAGTTTTAGTTTGCGCCAAGTTATCCCGATAATATTGCATTTCCGTTTTACTCAGTATCGCTTTTCCCCAAAAGATGAATTTGCTCGCCAACGCCTGTTGCGCTTGTACCAACGTTTTAAGAATGTCGCTGACTTTACTTTGTAACTGTTGTAACGCGACAGGTTCATTTTTAGTCAGCGCGATTTCTAATCCACGGGGTAACGCCAATAATTCAAAGAGGGCTTTTAATGCGGGGAGATTAAATGCTTTGGGGCGTTCTAAATGTTTAAAAGCTAATAAATCCTTAATGGGAGTCGCCGCAAGTGCGGAAAGTTGAGTGGCATCATAAGATTGCCCCAACATTACTAAAACAACTTCGCCTGTAGAAACCAGGGCAGCAATTAATATGAGTAGCAATTCTGGTTCAAGGCGATAATTTGTGGGTGCAAAATAGCCTTTTGATAACAATTCTGTTTGATTCAGTACATGCCCCGCAGGTTTTTCCTCTAATTGTTTAAGAATGGCTTGGGCATATTTAGAACGAAAAGGCGCAAGCTGTTCACCGTCTAACAACGCTAATGCGGATAAAATTTCTCGCGCTTGTTTACTGCGGCTAGGATTAGCGATACCCCGCAAAGTTTCTTGAGCGGTTTGTACAAAATTTTCATGGCTAATCAGAATAGGAAATATCGGATATTCTGGAGAAAGTGCTAAAAAATAATTCTCTAAACAAATATCAGCCACTAAATCAATCAAATCACGGAAATTGATTAATAATGAAGGGTGCGGATTAAAAAGGGCGGGATTATTAGTGACTCGAAAATCATCCTGCTTGACTTCCATGAGCCAATCTGATAAAACTCGTGTTTTCCCTTGATAGGTGACTTCAATAGCGGTGGCTTTTTGCGTCTGTAACCATTGCAACAACTCACGCAAATAAATGCGCGTTTTCGATTCATAAACCACTTTAGCTTGCCCAGAAGCGGAAGAAATTAAATCGCTTGCCGCGCTGTAAAGACGAATAATTCTATTAAATACAGAATCCGTTTTAGTGAACCTTAAAAATATCTCTTTTTTAGAACCAATAACGGGTAACTGATCACTACTCACTGAACAAAACGGGGGCAGAAAATAGATTAAAAAACCGTCATCCGTGAGTGAAAGAGCAGTTGTTGTCTTATCCGGTGCGCCAAACACTAAATAGCCTTGACGGGTGACTTTATGGGAACGCCATTCTAATTCATACGCCCAGGTAAAACTTTGATGCCTAGCTGAAGGCTGATCAGAAACTTCCATGACTTGTTTAAGGGCAGCATAATAATAGCGATCTAATTGATAGGATTCTAAACTTTCAGCGCGTTTTTCAATCAAACCATCAAAATCATAATTCTTTTTAAAATCAATGTAATACTGTCCATTTTCCGCATTTGTTGAAATAAATTGACGATTAACGGTTTTAAGAATTTCTCGTAATATTGTTTTAATAAAAGAAAGTAAATCATCTGCCGGATTGCCCCCTAATTCCTCAATGCCTTCTTGGTACAAACATAAACTATCTCGTAATTCTTGCGCCGTCATGCCAACGGGTGCATCAATATCATGGGTACTTAAACGATGTACAGAAAGGGCATGAATAATTCGTATTGCAATCGGTTTATAAGCCGGGCGCGTAAAAGCGTGTCGAATTCTATCTGTTAAGACTTGACTACATTCAATCACTTCACGCACTTCTGGGATGGTACGAAAAGAGGCATTTTCTCGTAATGTTTTCCAATAACACTCATAAGTCAACAAACCGGGATAACTTTCTGGGAGAGAAGTACAGGTTAAAACCTGTACATCACGCGCAATCGTTTTTAAGATTTCGCGTTTTTCAATAAGCGTAATACGTTCAAAAGTATCAATATAATCAGGATGTACGGGAAAAAGAGAGACAAACTCTGCCATGCGTTCCATCATATTGCCATAGTAGGGCGCAAAGCGACTGAGATAATTTTCTATAATGGATTTTTGATGAACCGTTTTTTTCAACAAACGTTCTGCCACGACAAATTTAATATCTCGACGAGTAATCAATACCTGTTCAAAACGATCCTTAACGCGCCGCATGGCATTAGCGACAAATTCAAATCGTTGATTATTAAAAATCGTTTCCTGCAACCCGGCAATAAAACGAAAACGTAACTCTTTGCACATTTCCCCAATTTCGCGTAAAAAACTCAAATCAAGTATTAAAGCCTGATCAGTACGCCCCCTCAAATAGTCAAGCAATTCATCCACAACTAATAACAATCCCTGCCCTGGATAACGCGCCTCAAAAGCCCCCATCATTTTTTCAAAAGCATCCTTATTATTCGTAATCGTATCAGAAGGGGGAAATTTAAAAGGCACCTCAATTTGATTCAGATAAGTTTCTAACTCTGCTGTCAATATATCGCGCAATGACATAGTCGTTGCACCGATTTCAGTGCGTAAAACATGAAAATGCCCAGCAATAGATTGAGCGGCTTCAGCCACTTTGGGATGATTAAGCGCGTCTATCAAATCCGCATTTTCTGCCAGCGCAGAAATCACCGCCATCAAATGGGATTTGCCCGTACCATAATTACCAACAATTAATAAACCTTTATTATCACTCTGCGGCTCAAATCCAAGTTGAACAAAAACTAAATGAATTAACCGCTCCGCCATTTCATTAGAAATAACGTAAGTTGATACCAATTGTTTTGCCTTCGCAGCTTGATTAGCCTCTCTTATTTCTACGACGGATTCTAAAGATTCAAATTGAATTAATTCGGAATATTGCATTGTTTAGGGGATAGTCAATTAACAAATGTTTGAATCAGAATTTTCAGAATTTGAGAATTTTCAGAATTAAACCATAAAAATCAAGAATTTATTTTGAATCTTGTATTTATTCTGAAAATTCTCAAATTCTCAAATTCTGATTCAAACAATATTCGAGATGAAAGTTTTTCTTCAAATTTAGTAAAAAGTAGGGTGGGTAGGAACGAAGTGGAAACCCACCAAAAAAGGTGGGTGGAGCGTTCGCTCTACCCACCCTACTGGAAAGCATTTAGACTTTAAACGGATTTATACCCAAATATTAGGAAATATTCTCCTAATAATAGATTTCAATACATATTTTCTCTTTTCTTTGGGAGAATCAAAGCTATAATTTTTTGATCCTCCCATCATTCCCTCAAAATGTGGCACAT
>JAGLHR010000393.1 GCA_023143415.1 Thiomargarita sp.
ATAGTGCGTAACATCAGTAATTAAAGGTGAAAAATGTTTTCTGAAAAAATAAACCAAAAAAAAGAAGTACCCATTTATACTTTTGGTACAATTAGTTTTAAAGATTTAGAACATATTGTCAGTATTAAAAGAAACGTTTCCACTGAGGTATTCTGTAACTGGTTTGAATCTGAGATTCAAATTAGTCAGGATGATCAAGTTTTTTTCGAGAATTTAATTGGAGACAATTATTTTTTAATAGAAAGTTATAATGAAGAAGAATTAAAGGTGAAATTTATTTCACCCATTTTAAATCGGGTGAAGTTTACAGACGTAGAACATGAAATAAGAGATTTCTATGAACAAAAAATCACTTATAGAACCGATAGATTCGTATTGACAGGTACAACAGATTTTTTGGTATCAAAGGGCTTGGAGTACTCAAAAAAACCTTATTTTTTTATCCAAGAATTTAAAAAGTCCATTAGAAATGATGATCCAAGACCCCAATTGTTAGCCGAATTAATATCGGCTATTGAGTTTAACGGTTTTAAGTTAATCAAGGGCGCTTTTATTATTGGTGAAAACTGGAATTTTGTGATTTTAGACAAACTTGATCACGACAAATATCAATATTTTATTAGCCATACCTTGAATGCAACCCATATAAATGACTTACAGCAAATTTATAAAAACCTGCTTTTTGTGAAGCATGAAATTATTAAAATAGAAGAACAATCATTTGATCAATGATGAAATGGGCTGTTAGCGAGGTTGATATTATGTACGTACCGAACCATAAATTTTCACTTGTGCAAGGTCGCTAAGTGTTTGAGTCCCGATTTTTTAGCCAGCATACGCTGATCAACACGTTCCCAAGATGATTTATCATACTTAATACCTTCCGCCCACAAAGATTGACGAAAATTCTCCGACATAAGAGTATGAAATGTATCTAATGCCATGGTTTTAGAGCCACACGTCTTACGTGTCACTGTGATTTCAGTTTTTTTATGTTCCATACTTGTTCTCATAAGCCTGCTAATTCGGATAGTCTGCTTTAGCAGACTATTCGAGGTTTTCGTTTTTTGAAAAGAAAACCTCGAATGCTTTCAGCCTTGAAATTGATTTCAAGGCTGAGTAAGTAGTTGTACATTGTCAGAGATTTTATTCGCCGCTCAGATTCTCGCCGCTTCTTATCAACCCTAAGTACTGAAGCACAAATTATCGGATATGATGGAGTCCATTCGAGGCTAAAGTTTTTTGAAGAAAAACTTTAGCCTCGAATGCTTTAGCTTTAGCATTCGTGATTTCGCCACGCCCAAAGCGGAAGCGTTGGACTCCATTGCCAAATCTGAAGGTTTGGACTCCAAACGCCCAAAGCGGAAGCGTTGGACTCCAAACGCTCAAAGCGGAAGCGTTGGATTCCAAACGCCTAAAACTGAATCATTTTCAACTCCGTTTCCTCTTCAACTCCGTTTCCTCAGTTTTGCGAAAAATTCCCGTCGGGAAACTTCTTTATGCCAATTACACTGCTTCTTTTGTTCTTCAATCACGCGATTGCGCGTTTTAATTACTTCATTCCAAGCATGAAAGGCTTCTTCCGGTGTTTTGAACTGTTCCATTGATTGAATGAGCGGTTGAATCAAATAATGACCTAATTTGGGGTGATAATTCAAATGCGCTTGTTCACGCCCGCCTAAAATAGCCACTGGCATTGCTGGACCAATGACGGTTAAAGGAGCAGTAGCTCGCTCTTCTGCAAGCCAACCTGGGGGAAGTTTCAATCCGGGTTCGCGTTCTGGTAAAAAAAATCGGGCCAGTGTCCAAGGCGTGAGTAGTAGAAAAATACACCACACATCGGTATGACGAAAAGCGCGAATTTCTATAGGTAAATGATGATTAACTAAGAGTTCATCCATAAAATGCGTTTTGTACAGTTCTGTAAAAACGCCAATGACTTTGTTGATGATCTCTTCATCATTGTCAGTCGAATCCAGTAATTGCCAATGAGACATTTTAAAATAATTCCTTTAATTTCAATCCCAATTGTTGATATAAGCGTATTTCGCTATTTTCTTGTAAATCAGTGGCAAATTGGGGGACCCATTTGGCTAAGTGATTTTTCCATAATGTTTGGAAATGGGTTTCTTCTCCGTTTTGAATGGATGGCGATTGCTCTAGTAAGTAGGCAGCGCATTCTAGCAGAACACCAAGATAATCAGAAGGCACTTCTTCAACGGATTCTAAACCTATCAATTTGTAGAACTGTTCAAGTTCACCGCAAACTGGTCCATTCATGATACCATTAACATAAACGGACTCATAAGGGGGACAACAAGTTGGACGACCACTCATAAATAAACGGGTATGCTCCGCTTGCCAAAGTTCTAAAGGCATTTCCTTCAATTCGGGAACGGAATTTTTTAACCAGTTGTTTTCATTAGTGATTTCTTCTAAAACAGCCAAACTTTCCTTATTTGGCATGGCAAGCAATACGGCGAAAAGACGTAATTGCGGCGGTGTGATATTATTGGATGACATACTCAATTTTCTCGTTATAATAAAAATTAAATCATATCCGAAATTAAACCTGTCAGGTTTAGTTGTCGAGTTGAATCAGACCTGACAGGTTTCTAAAACCTGTCAGGTCTAGTTGTCGAGTTGAATCAGACTAGTTATCGAGTTGAATCAGACCTGACAGGTTTCTAAAACCTGTCAGGTCTAGTTGTCGAGTTGAATCAGACCTGACAGGTTTCCAAAACCTGTCAGGTCTAGTTGTCGAGTTGAATCAGACTAGTTATCGAGTTGAATCAAACCTGACAGGTTTCTAAAACCTGTCAGGTCTTGTCGATATGATTTCATGCACGTTCCTTGCTAAAGTGCTGGGTTAACCTCAATATGCTTCTTACTGCCCTGCCCATAGAAATAAAATACGCCATTAGTTATCGCAAACAGGGATAATAGCCCTAACGTCCAAGCGATGGAAGACATCGGATGTACGGCATAAGTTCCCAATTGATAAAATACCGTTGCAAACAGGTAAGCCAGTCCCGTTGTCCAAGCCCCCACGAATAGCGTCCATTTCATATTGGTTTCTCGGTATATCGCCGCCATCGCCGCTGCACAAGGAAAATAGAGTAGGACAAACAGTAAGTAGGCAAAGGCACCGATTTGACCATCGAATCGCGATATCATTGCACCGAAAGTTCCTGTACTCACTTCTTGTTCTTCAGCAGCCACTTCTGTTGAGGTAATATCGCCCACGTTTAATCCCAATGGGTCAAAAATCATATCGGTGACACTGGCTAAGTTGGCAGGAATCGTCGCAAAAGCTTCTTTTATACCTCCCCAGAAGCTAAAAGGCTCTTCTTCTGCGTCAGTTTCAGCCAGTTGTGTATAGAGCGCGTCCAATGTACCAACAAGGGCTTCTTTAGCCAAAATACCGGTGAAAATACCTACTGTTGCGGGCCAATTCTCTTCGTGAATCCCCATCGGCTCAAAGGCGGGAGTGAGAGAACGCCCAATTTCACTGAGTACCGATTTTTCGCTATTTTCATGCCCAAATGAGCCGTCTGTACCCCAAGAATTAAGAAATGTCAAGACAACGACCATTGGCACAATCAGTTTACCGGCACTAAAGATAAAATTTTTCAGTCTCTCCCAAGTGCGTAGCAAAATACCTTGCACAGTGGGCAAATGATAAGCGGGTAATTCCATGACAAAGGGCGAACTTTCTCCTTTTAATAAGGTGTTCTTCATTATAAGTCCTGTCATGACTGCGACTGCAATGCCAATCAGGTATAAACCAAAGATGACATTTTGTCCGCCAACGGGAAAAAAGGCGGCGGCAAATAGGGCATAGATAGGTAAACGCGCTCCGCAAGACATAAATGGATTCATTAAAATCGTTAAAATACGGTCACGTTGATTGTCAAGGGTGCGTGTTGCCATGATTCCAGGAACGTTGCAGCCAAAACCGACGATTAAGGGGACAAAGGATTTGCCGGGAAGTCCTATAAACCGCATAAAGCGATCCATCACAAAGGCGGCGCGTGCCATGTAACCGGAGTCTTCTAAAAACGATAAGAAAAGGTATAGAAAGCCAATAATGGGAATAAAAGTCGCAACAATTTGAATACCTCCACCGATTCCGTTTGCCGTTAAAATGATGAATGCGTCTGGTAAACCGATTGCGCTGAGAAGTTGGCCAAACCCTTCGACAAAAATGGTTCCGAATAGAATATCAAAGAAATCAATGAACGCGCCTCCGATGTTGATGGTGAGCATAAACATCAGATACATTATTGCTAAAAAAATGGGAATACCAAGGATGCGATTGAGAACAATTTTGTCAATTTTGTCTGAGACTGTTTTTGTCACCTGACCGGATTTTTTCACTGCTTTCCCAATAATCGTCGTAATAAAGTGATAACGACTGTCAGCAACAATGATATCGATTTCTTCATCTAAGTCTTTTTCAATTTTTTTACGATAGTCGGTGATAATATTTTTCATATCATTTCCCACTAACTGTATTGCGAAATTTTCCTCTTCTAATAGTTTTAAGCCAACCCAGTGGGCATGGGATTTGATATTTTCGGGTAATTGTTTAGTAATGGTGGGCAATAATTGGGTAAGCGCATTTTCAATCGGTTCGGGATACTTTACTCTCAGCGTCGGAATATGTTTAACTTGAGCGGCAATGTCCATCGCCTGTTTTAACTCTTCGATGCCCTCATGTTTAGCTGCACTGATTGGAATGACTGGCACACCCAATTGTTCTAATAAGGCGGGAATATCAATTGTGATATTGCGTTCCTTCGCAATGTCTATCATGTTGAGCACGACAACTAAGGGGACTTCCATCTCTAATAATTGGGTTGTGAGATAGAGATTTCGCTCAATGTTAGACGCATCAACAATATTGATAATGAGATCAGCTTCACCAGAAAGGATATAGTCTTGGGCTATTTGTTCATCCACTGAAGCTGTGCCAGGGACATCAAGAGAATAAGTCCCTGGCAAATCGACTAATTCAATGTCATATCCTTTATGTTTATAAAAACCCTCCTTACGATCAACGGTTACACCTGGCCAATTACCGACTTGCTGTTGAGCACCCGTTAAAACATTAAATAGTGTCGTTTTACCACAGTTCGGATTACCAGCGACACCAATAACTAAATGTTTCATTGTGCAAGCCTCTCTATAAGCAGAGGGGCGGCTTCATTTTGTCGCAGACTGAGGGCAAAACCACGCAGATGAATTTCTACGGGATCGCCCATCGGCGCATAACGTGTCACGCTAAATTCTGTTCCGGGTGTTAATCCCATCGCCAGCAATTTTTTCCTGTAGGCTTTATTACCTTTTTGAAGGCCAATCACTTTAGCCTTGTCACCAATAGTCATGTCACGTAAAGTCATAATGATCTCCTGTATAGGAATTCCAAAGCTGAAGCGTTGGACTCTAA
>JAGLHR010000394.1 GCA_023143415.1 Thiomargarita sp.
CATAATTGGCTTTGTTGATTAAGGTATTATAAGAAATTTCATCTAATTTCAACCCGATTATTTTCATTTCCTCAAACAAATCAAAGCCTTGCTGATAGGTTTGGGCTTTGTTGATTAACGAATTATAAGTATTAAGATTGAGTTCAAACGCTTTATCTTCAGATATTATCTGTTTGACTAAAGAAAATATCTTTTGAAAATTGGGAATATGATGGCGTGTGATATTATAAATACGTTTAATTGTTTCGTATTCAAAAGCATAAGTCAATTCATAACGATACTTATACTCATATATTGGCGTTTTCAAAACCAGTAAATCAGACAGAATTATAGGAGGCTTTAAACCGAAATGATCAATTGCTTCGTCAATAGCAAATAACTTTTCAAACGCTAAATTAATCGTTAATTTAACGATCTCTTTTTCACATTCAAATTCGGCTAAAGTTAAAATGCCTTGGGCAGCATTTTTAACGTTATTCATATTTTCTGTTTCTTTTTTTGCTTTTTGCAGTAGCCTCTTAACCAAATCCGGTTCTGGTTTAAAGGAAGCATTTTTACATTTAGCAGCTAAGTATAAATTTTGCTCACTAATTTTATCTATAAAGTTTATTCTTTTATCACCTTCCAAGTTGCCTGATTTCAGCATAATGGTTTCATACCAACGTGGATTTTGTAATATTTCAGTCGTAATTTTCATGCTTTTACAATTCCAATTCTTCTTGAACGTAATATTCTGCAAATAACTGATGAACGAAAGTATATTTTCTCTCTTTTTTCACCAAAATATTCAAATCGACAGCCGTTTTTAGTACATAATGCAAATCAATGGCTAACTCATATTCTTCCTTTCGTTGTTTAAAAATATCAAGTACTTGTTTAAATGATATATCTGGATTGGCATCGTATGTTTGTTTAATTTGAGTCGCCAGATGACATAATAGAAAATGGGTGTTTTGCCGCGTAGCGTCATCAAACGCTTTATCTTGCCTTTGTTGCCAATGGTAAAGGTTATTTATAAATGCACCAATAATTTTAGAATAAGAATCCGGAATTTCTCCATTTTTTTCAACCACTTGAATCAATACCGACAAAATAAAAGGCACACCAACAAACTGTTTTAATATGGCACTTTTTTGAACGGCTTGAAAAATATGATGACGTACTGTTTCATCATTTGCATTTTTATCTAAAAACAGTTCTATCTGCTTTAGATTCATTTTTTGCAATTCAAACGTAGGTATATGACTAAAAAAACCACTGCTATAATCTTCCTTCCTGCTGGTTAATAAATAGAAAACTTTTTTATAGTCTTCCATAAATTTATCAATCGCATTTCTTTTACTTTCCTTGAAATCTTTGGGTATTTCATTCATACCATCTAAAAAAAGCGTGATTTTACCTTCTCGTAATAATTTTTCTAGGTAATGTCGCAGTTGGTTAATCTTTTGAGTCTCTTCTACAGGAATTTTAAGAGATTTATTCACTTTTTCGAGAATTAAATCGTGAATAGATACGATAGTCTTTTGCCTTTCTTCCTCTTTAAAATTTTTCAAGGCGATATAAATGGGTAATGGGTTTCCCATGCTTAAATTGTTATATCCATTCAACAGTATTTCAGCATCGCGTGAAGCTAAATATTGTGTCGTCGTTGTTTTTCCCATACCCGCATTACCGACGACTACCATTTTCCGAATCCCCTTTCTTTTAACTTCCTGTCTCAGATTCTCAACAGTGTCTTCATCAAGTTCTAATGAAATCACTTCAATATCCTTAATGGTTTTTGCATGGATAATGTCTTCAAACTTGCCTTTGATATGAATAAAATGACTTTGTTCTTCGTCAAAATCTGATTGCACTGATTTGAGATGAGGGTTAAGTGATATTCCCGCGAGAGTATCACTTGGATTGATAAGGTGCGTGGAACGCTCCCTGCGCTTGCTATAACCCGATATAATTAGATATAGTGGTTAGGATTCTCAACAAATAGTCCTTCATTTGCTGCGGCTTGGTTCTGTTCTTGATCTGCCGATACAAAAGTGATGGGCTGTAAATTCATTGTTTGACGCATATCCTGTATAACTAATGCAGCAGCTAAATGAACTGAATCGTATCCACGTAAGCCATGTTTTTCAGCAAGGTTCATTGCGAGTTCACTCACACTGACTGTCACTTCTATTATTTGATATTGTTGTTGCCAATCTAATCTAAAGTCACGAGCAAATAAATTAGCATCATGCTGTGAAATCTGCTCAGTATTGACTTTACGAAATAATGCTGCAATCATTTCAACACCAGTGATTCGCACAGTATAAATATCATGGTTGAGAGTTGGATTGGTTAAATTTCGTACCCAAACTGTGCCGGTTTCTTGCGCGTAACGTTTAACGAGGGCACTGGTATCACAATAGAAAGTAGCCATTATCGACGTTCCTCAATAATCAGTTGAGAAAGTGGTTTGCCTTGAACTTGTGCTAAAGGCTGTTCTCCATCACCCATTTTTTTAGAAAGGGAATTTTTAATTTCAGTCAGTAAACCTAATTCAAGTAATTTGTGCTTGAATTGTCTCTCTGTGGATGAAATGGGGATATTTTCTGATGAGGAAGGTATCTGTACTTCAACCGCCATACCTTGTCGTTTATAGATTTCCTCTCGGTTAAATTGGTCGTCTTCCGGTAAAGTAAAACGGTGTTGATCAAAAAACGGGAAAAATCGTTTCGCTTCGAGACTGTCTTGTTCGATTAGAATGACTTTAAATTTCTTACCCTCTTTTTTAGTCTCTAAAAGGTGCTCAAGAACAAGCAAGCCTTTTTTGTAAGTCGCTTCTACAACAACTGGCATAGTGATTCCTTATTAATGATTTGTCGGAGAAACCAAGCTGTTAGAAAAAACTTGGTTTCTGCTACCACTTATTGACGTTTAAATCTCATCAATAGGTGAATTAAGTTAAGTAGGTCGGGTTAGATGGCGCCGCAAAAAAACGTAACCCGACACAGGGCGATTTATTTAGGTCAATGTCAGGTTACTTCCAAATCTAAAGGATTCGAGGTTTGAGTTTTTTTGAAAAAAAAACTCAAACCTCGAATGGACTCCAAGTGATGTAGGGTGGGCAAAGTCCTTTTCTTGCCCACCTTCCTCATTAAAAAAGTGGTGGTGGGCAACCACGTTGCCCACCCTACATGACTTAAGGTTTGGACTCCAAGGCTTAACTTAATGGCATTGTACGTCAGGGTTCGTAGGGCAACCAGTTGTTAATCTACCGCAAAATCAGTATATTGGCGTAGTTTAGGATAACGAAAGCCAAGTACAATATCATCATTAGGTACGCCTGCTTCAAGCAAGGAAGTTGCAATACCTTCTTCTGTTCCATCACATTGAATCCAAATTTTGTGGTTAATTAATTCAATGTTAATAATGCAATCATGAGTATATTTTTTATCAATCCAACCCAACTCTAATAGTATATAACGATTATGTTCATCGTCAAATACAACATGGGATTCAATAGAATTATCAAATTGATATTGAGTTTGTGCCTGCAAAATATTTTTAATCAAAGTTGGGTAATTTAATTGGGTATCCATTGAGTAATCACCTCTTTTTCTTCATCAAAGACAATTAGACGAAAAATAGGATCAGCTAATAACAGTTGACCGATCGGCTTGGTAAAAATATCATGAAACGTAATTTCATTAACGGCTAAATACAAACGATGATCTAGCTTTTGCACAGAGATGACTTTGTAATACAGAAAAAATTGACCTAATGCTTGTTCTAAATCATTCACATCTGATTTACCAACAAAACTCTTGATTTCAACCGCTATTTTTTCTTTATCTTTTTCAGCACTAATAATGCTTTCAGCTCCAATATCCACATAGAGTCGTTTTTCGCCAATTTTTAATTTTAACGGATCGTCTGTAATGATCCAATTATCTTTTTCTAAAGCTTTTCTAACAGTGTTATGGTAAATATCTCGTTTAGGCATACGGTGAGGTGGTGAAAATGGTGAATGAAAAAAAATAAGTAAATGTAAGTCATTGTTTTTTATAACAAAATAATGGGATAAAAATGGAATCAACTTTTGGTTAAAAAAGCCTTTCACTACCCCAGGCTTATGGTTTGATCATTATACTCAACATGGAAATAATTATCGCATTTTTGCGTAAAATACATCACTTAAACAATCTGAAAGTGTTTATTTGGCAACGGTGGTTTGTATAAAAAATTCTGTCCAAGCCGTTTGTAACCAGCGGGGTTTTTCTTTGAGCAGTTCGCGTTTTTTTTGTACCCATTCTTGATAGGGCTTTTGGCTTTTTTTGAGTTTCTTTT
>JAGLHR010000395.1 GCA_023143415.1 Thiomargarita sp.
CATCAATATAACAAAAGGCACGAGTTTCTTCGCCATTACCTTGTATTGGAAGATCAATGGATTTTTTGGTGAAGTTGTCAGAGAGTTTAACAATTTTAGCGACCAGTTCTGGAATTACATGTTCAAAACCCATATTTGCACCATAAATATTATGTGGGCGAAAAATCACTGTTTCAAGTCCACGTTTGCCACCATAATGTAAGGTTAACAATTCACTGGCAATTTTACCACCCCCATAACTAAAGCGTGGATTAGTAACATCTGGAATCATTATCCGTTCTGATTCTGACGTTGGGATTTCAGAAGGTGTATTATAAACTTCGCTAGTACTGGCTAAAATATAGCGATTCACTTTAGCCGCTATAGCCGCTTCTATCGTATTAATCGCCCCTTTTATTCCAACTTCTAACACTTCATCAGGACGTTCATAAAAAAAACGGGTGCCATTAATGTAAGCCAGATGCCAAACCATTTGACAACCTTCAGTAGCAATATGTACAGCTTGAGCATCGCAGACATTTCCTTCCACAAATTCGATACGGTCTTGTATATCCGTCAATCGAGTTAATGTTCCCCGCGAATTATCATCCAGCACACGCACATCATATCCAGTTGCTACTAATTTTCGACACAGTGCTGCACCAATAAAACCACTTCCTCCAGTAACTAATACTTTCATGATAATGCCCTCAAAGCAGAAGCTTGATAAAAAATTTGGTTAATATTACTGACATTCCAAATATCAACAATCCAAGTATTTGGATTCTGTTTGGCAAGTGGATATAAAGCTTCACGATAACCTGTATGATTAACCGCCACAAATATACAGTCAACATTAACAATGGATTTTTCTATTGACCAATTGCGTAATTTTCCATTATGCTCATCTTTAATTGGATCTGATAAATAGTGATCGCTGATACGCACTTCGGTAGGTAATTCCCGCATGATATAACGATAGAGTTTGGGAGCTAAACTATCACGCATATCATCTGTGTCAGCTTTGAAAGTATATCCAAGTATAGTTATAACTTTACCACGAATTTTAGTTCTTTTCAACAAATGTTTAACTAAAAAAGTGGGCATATATTCATGAATTTTCCAAGCCGACAAAAACATATCTGAATAAGGCACATTTTCATTGATCATCCCAAAGTCTTTACGTAAGCAGGTTCCCCCAGTAAGTCCAGGTTTATCGAGATGATTGCGGGGATATTTATAATTAGCTAATTCAAGAATCTCATAAATATTTGCTCCTAAATCATCTGCTACCAAGGCTAATTGGTTAGCCAACGCAAAATGAACATAACGAGTGATATTGTTTGATAACTTAACCAGTTCGGCGGTAATATAGTTGGTAAACAATAAATCTGGAGTTAATACTTTAAACAGTAATTTTGCCATTTTTTGGCTTTTTTTATCTTCAGTGCCAATTATTTGTGGTAATGTACGTAGTTCTTTATAAGCATTACCTTCTACGATACGCTCTGGACAAAAAGCTAATCTAATATCTTTCCCTACTTTTAGGGAGGTATGATGTTTAATCCAACGGCGTACAAAACGGGTAGTTTTTGGTGCAACGGTACTACGAAGGCAAATAAGTTGTCCAACCGTTAGCTGATTACCTAAACTTTCTAACACTTGTTGAATCTGCCTAAGATCGGTTTCTATATGATTATTTAAGGGCGTACCCACAGTAATAATAATATTTTTTGCTTTCTTTATTATCTCAAAATTATCGTAAACTTGGAATTTCAAGCTGGAAATTAATGTATCATAGCCCGGTTCATAAAAAGGCATTTTACCACTGTTAATAGTTTCACGTAGATAGACATCTCTATCTATACCAATAGCTGTCAAACCAACTTCGATAAAAGATAATCCTAACGGTAATCCAACATGTCCTGTACCAATAATACAAACATCATATTTAAACGAAGTCAATATTTTAATTTTCCTTTTAAAAGTAAAAATATATTTTCAAAAAACAGTATTTTAAGACTTAATATATTCCTACTGTGAAATTATTTTTCTGAACGTCTATGAGAGTTAACTTATTTCCCATAATACGCTTCTAATACTGAACAAACATAGTCTATTTGTTCTTCCGTCAATGCTGGAAAAGAGGGCAAACTAATCCCGTTTTCATAAGCGTAAATTGAATTAGGGAAATTATCGCTTTTCATATTTTGAGGGTTTGTCTCTTTCAAATAGGCAAAACAGGGTTGTTTATGGAGTGGATAGAACAGGGTTCTTGGCTCAACACCTTTGTCTTTCATAAAGTCTCGAATAGCTTGAGCATTGTTTGCCAAGATTGCCACTCTGAAAGGAATCCATTCAGCACCTTGTCCGGGGGTTAGAAAAGAAATTTCCTCTATTTTCCCCAGTCGTTCTAAATAATACTGCTTAATTTCCTCCTTCCTCGCTATAATTCTAGGCAACTTATCTAACTGAACTAGCCCAATAGCCGCTTGAATATCAGTCATTCGGAAATTGTAGCCCATTTCAGGATGAATAAAAGAACCCCTATCAACTCGCCCTTGATTCCTTAAATATAAGAGTTTTTGGTGCATTTCTTGATTATTGGTCACCACAAAACCACCTTCTCCAGTGGTTATCGTCTTGTCTGCAAAGAAAGAAAAGGTACCTATATCGCCAAACGTTGCCGCATGTTTACCTTTGTAATGAACACCTAATGCCGCCGCCGCATCTTCAATCACCATTAAGTTATGTTTTTGTGCAAATTGAGTAACAGAGTCCATATCGGCAATGGTGCCATAAATGTGAACCGGCATAATGGCTTTGGTTTTTTCATTGACAAGATGATCAGCGTGACTCAAATCAATTTGAAAATTTTCTCGGTTGACCTCTACGAAAACTGGCGTAGCTCCTGCCATATGTACTGAGGTTCCGGAAGCAATAAAGGTAATATCAGGCACAATCACTTGATCACCAAGACCAATGTCCATTGCTCTCAATCCTAAATAAAGAGCCAACGTTCCATTTGGTGCGAATACACCATATTTAGCCCCAATTAAATCTAGCAATTTTGCCGAAAATTCTTTTGACTTTGGACCTTCTGTGATCCAATTACTTTCAAAACAATCAGCTATAGCTTGATATTCTTCAGTCCCAACCCAGGGGGAAAATTGATTAACTTTCATAAATATAACCTAAAATTATTAAAAATGATACTGAATTAAATAGTTTAATGCAAAAGCTGTTGAGAAAATAAGCGATTTTGGTTGTTTTTCATTGGGTAGTACACCATGAAACAAAAGATTATGAGCTTCTTCTTTATTGCTAATAGACACTAAGCGTTGATGTTCAGTAAGTTTACATTGATAAAAAAACTCGTCATCCACATTGGTTTTTACTATAAAAACAAAATCCATCTCGCTGGTTAAAGGATTTCCAGCTATACCAATAAAATTAATATTAGTATAATGTTTTCCAAAAATCAGCTCAATTTCTTCTTCTAATTCTCTTTTAGCATCATAATATAAATTTACTTGTTGTATATCATCACAAAAAGTTGCCAAGCCACCAGCAAAATTTATATATTCAGGATAATCAATATCTGCTGATCGTTCGCCTAAAAAGACATTACCCTGTTGACTCAAAGCAACAATTGTAACTCCTACTGTTTTAGTAAAATAGGTATAAGGGTTACCATCGTGTTTAATTCCCTTCAA